>MFSF01000024.1 GCA_001784815.1 Candidatus Moranbacteria bacterium RIFOXYA12_FULL_44_15 | reverse complement strand
TTTTAAAACTCTTTTTGTTTATCTTTTTTTTCTCCACTTCCAAAAAAGTTTAGCTGGCGGCTTTGGTATTATTGTACCATAAAAAAAAGCCTCCGGGAAGACTTAAAAGAGTCATCTGGAGGAAAGTTATCCACAGAGAAAAAATTTAATTTGTTTTCATGAGGCTATATAAACTTATGCAAAACTTCTCCCGCTTTTTCCAAATCATCAGGATTGCCAATCGGATGCCAAGCGGTGGCTTTTTCCACGACGATCTTGTGCTGACGCGCCATCTTCGCCAAAGTTTGAGGAAGACCGAATTCGCCGCCGCCGATTGAAACCAGCTCATAATCAAAAAATTTCTTATTGAGAACATACGCTCCGGCATTGGCCAGCTTATGGCGGGAATTTTTCGGTTTTTCAATAACATCCGCCATACAACCTCTTTGATCGGTTTTTATCACTCCAAACCGGGACGGGTCATCCACTTCATATCCCAAAATTGCCAAATCGTGCTGAAGCATCCGCTCCAAATCTTTTTTATGGTACAGATCGTCTCCCATCAAAACCAGGAAATTGTCTTTCAATATGCTTCTTACCAAGTGGATAGCCCCGCCGGTTCCGTTGAGACTGGACTGAAAAACATAAGTAATCCGCCGTCCATTATGATATCTTTTGAAGTGGTTGAGCACATGTTCGGAATAATATCCGACCACAAAAATAACTTCCTTGATTTTTTTGGGAAGCGCGTTAAGCTTGTGTTCCAACAGCGGTTTGCCTTTGATTTTCAGCATGGGCTTGGTCGTCACCGTCGTCAGATTGTTCATCCTCTTGCCGCGCCCCGCCGCCAAAATTACTGCCTGCATTTATAGCTACTCGCGAAAGCCGAGCTAATCGAAGCGAATCAGAGCCAATTCGTGTTATTGTATTCGCTCCCATTGGCTATCATTCGCTCTGCTTTAGCGAGTTATATCACTATATTCACCAACCTCCCCTTCACAAAAATAACTTTCTTGATTTCTTTTCCGGAAATATGCGCCCGGACCTTTTCGCTTGCCAGCACTATTTTTTTTGCTTCTTCCTCGCTCAAATCCGCGTCGGCTTTTATCCTGTCCCGCACCTTGCCATTCACCTGCAAAACCAATTCTATTTCCTCGTCCTTGACCAATTCCGGATCATACTCCGGCCACTTTTCTTTGAATACAGAATCTTTATTTCCCAGGCTGTTCCAAAGTTCTTCGGACAAATGCGGAGCGAAAGGAGAAAGAAGGGTGATTAGCAATTGGTAATTGGTAATTGGGATTTCTTTTTCTTTATCCAATTCGTTAGTAAAAATCATAAGCTGACTGATAGCCGTATTAAACCGCATCGCCTCAATATCTTCCGTGACTTTCTTGATAGTTTTGTGAACCAGTGAGTCCAACTTTTTATTTATTCCCGATTTGCTCCCATTCGCTTCAATTCGCACTGCTTTCGCGAGTTTATAAACTTTTTCCAAGAACCGATACACTCCCACTATCCCTTTCGTATTCCAGGGTTTGGCGTCTTCCAGCGGTCCCATAAACATTTCAAATATCCGCAAAGAATCGGCGCCCCACTTTTTCACTTCATCATCCGGATTGACGACATTACCCAAAGACTTCGACATTTTCCGGCCGTCTTCCGACAAAATTATTCCCTGGTGGCGCAGTTTCAAAAACGGCTCGTCAAAATCAATGTATCCCAAATTGTGCAAGACTTTGGTGAAAAATCTCGCGTAAAGTAAATGCAAAACAGAATGTTCCGCTCCGCCAACATAAAGATCAACCGGCAGCCATTTTTTGATTAGTTCTTTATCCGCGAATTCTTTTTCGTTTTTCGGATCAGCGTAACGAAAGTAATACCATGAAGAACAAACGAACGTGTCCATCGTATCGGACTCGCGCGTGGCTTTCCCGCCGCACACGGGGCATTTTACGTTTTGAAAACTCTTGGAATATTTCAGCGGCGATTCCCCCGTCGGCAAAAAATCCACGTCCGTCGGCAATTTCACCGGCAAATCCTCTTCCGGCACCGGAACCGTCCCGCACTTTTCGCAGTAAATAATGGGAATAGGCGCCCCCCAATATCTCTGCCGGCTCACCAACCAATCGCGCAGTTTGTAATTTACTTTCCTTGCTCCAAGATTATTTTTCTCCAGCCACTCCGCCATCTTCTCCCGCGCTTCTTCGGAAGTTAGTCCGGAATATTCATCGGAATCGATCAAAACTCCGTCAGAAGTAAAGACTTTTTCCCCGTCTTTTAATACTTTCCAAACATACTTATGCGCTTCGGGGGTTAGCATTTTTTCTATATCATTTTCCGAAACCCAAACAACCTCATGTCTCTCCTTGTCTATATCTGAAATATCCTGATGTTCGTCATTCTCCAATTTGAAATAAAAAACTCTCATATGCGCAAACCGATTCAACTTTTTCGGAATATGATAAAACTGACTGTGATACCTGGGTAATTCCCTGATTAACTTTAAATTTTTATAACCTGTTTCTTCAAGAACCTCACTTCTCGCCGCTTCTTCAAAACTTTGATCATTCTCCGGGCCTCCGGTTATAAAAGTTTTCCAGTCGACCTGCTTCCACTTCAAAACGATATAAGATTCTTCTTTCCAGTGTTTTACGATTGCTGTAATTGAATCCCTTTCTACAAACGGCTGATCCTCCCTGACTTTGTCCAAACCATTTATTGTTATAAAACACGGCTCGATTGTTTGATTGATTGGAAGGTTATACTTTTTCGCGAATTCCCAATCACGTTCATCGTGCGCCGGCACCGCCATCACCGCTCCGGTGCCGTATTGCGAAAGGACGTAATCCGCCGCGTATAGCGGCAATTCTTCATTGGTAAAAGGATTGATAACTTTTAGGCCTTTTATTTCCACCCCCGTCTTGATTTTCGCCTCCATCCGATCCAAATCCGATTTTCCCTTTACGCTTTCAAGATATTTTCGTACTTCGTCATAATTTGTAATTTGCGATTTGTAGTCGTCAATTATTTTATGCTCCGGCGCGACAACCGCGTAATTACAACCATAAATCGTATCCAGCCGCGTCGTAAATACTTCCAAGTATTCCTCCTCGCCCGTAATCGGGAGAGTATGTCCGGTACTCCGGACAGGAGAGGGCTCGGCGCTTACAATTTTAAATTTTACTGTCGCTCCTTCACTCCTCCCAATCCAATTCCTCTGCAGCATCTTCGTCGACTCCGGCCAATCAATTTTATCAAGACCGCTCAAGAGTCCTGAAGTATAAGTTTTGCCGGATTTTTCATTCGTATGTCCCGCATTCGTAGCGCGGGTTCGCGAAGCGAATAACTTGTTTTCAATAAAATCCGTTATCTTGAAAAACCACTGTTCTAAATCTTTTTGCCGCACCGGATTTTTGCACCGCTCGCACTTCCCGTCTTCCACCTGTTCGTTGGCCAGCACCGTTTTGCAGGAATCACACCAATTCACCTTGGCTTTTTTCTTGTAAGCCAGTCCGTTTTTATACAAAAGCAGGAAAAACCACTGCGTCCATTTGTAATATTCCGGATCCGATGAATTGAGTTCCCTCGACCAATCATAAGCGAAGCCCATCATATTCATCTGCCGTTTGAAGTTGTGAATGGCTGTTTTAGTCGTTTTTTCCGGATGAATTTTCGTCTTGATAGCATAATTTTCCGCCGGCAATCCAAAAGCATCCCATCCCTGAGGATGAAGCACATTTTTCCCTTTCATTCTGAAGTACCGGGAAACGATATCCGTCGCGGTATAGCTTTCCACGTGCCCCGTATGAAGCCCTTCTCCGGAAGGATAGGGAAACATATCCAAAATGAAGCGCTTCTCTTCTTGAGAATCATTATCGGCCGCGTATAAATCCGGTTTTTCCTCCCACAACTTCTGCCACTTCGGTTCTATGAATTTTGGATTATATTTATCCATTTGTTTCTGCTTGCCCTGCCGTAGCTTTAGCGAAGGCGGGCCACTTCGGTTCAATGAATTTTGGGTTGTATTTGCTTGCCCCGTTAGAAATTTCCTTCATATAAGCTATAACTTTAAAATCTTTCTGGATTCCCGCTTAAAATTGAATTTCTAACGGGGTCTTCCATATCCTCTACTTTACCCCAATTCTTATTTTATTTCAAGAAAAAAGAAAACCTCCGAAAATTTCGTCTTCGGAGGTTCTCAATACCGTAAAATTTCATTTTTTCATTTGCCTTCGCCCTCGTTCCTGTTTTTCACCTTGAGATATATTTTCTTCCCAATCCTGTACACAACCAACGCCAATATTCCGTAAAGAAGAAGAATTGGAACCGCGAGAATCACCAAGCGAATCACAAAATCCACGAAATCCTGAATCTTTTTCACCAAAACACTAACCGACTCTTTCACCACTTGCCACGGGCGCCATTTATCCGTGATGGAAATATTGGCATCTTCCGTCAAGCTGGCCGTAATTGTCGACATATCCGTCTGAGACTCCAAATATTTTATCCTGCCCTGCAGCTGCTCGATTTGCCCCCGCACCCGGGAAAGTTCCCTTTGCACCGCCAAAATGTCATCGATTTTCTGGGCTTGTTCCATAATGCGCGTAAAAGCCTGCTCTTCCGTTTGTTTGTTTTTCAATTGCGCTTGCAAGTCGGTATATTGTTCCGTAACATCAGTCCCGGAAGCAGACTCCCGTAAAACCAAACTGGCGACTTTTTTCATTTCGGAAAAGGTTTTTTCGAAATTATTCACGGGAACCTTGACACTCACCGTTCCGCTTTTCGTATTGTCCTTGCCTTGGAAAAAATTAGAGGAGAAAACCGTTCCGCCGTTGCTTTTGGCGATATCCGAAATTTCTTCCGCCGCCTCATCCGCGTTGTCCACTTTGAGATTCAAATTTCCATTCTTGACTATTTTCTTATCCGCCGTCCCGTCGGAAAAATCAACCGCCCCGCTGTCATCGCTAACCATTTCTTGCATTTTGCCGCCCAACTTCATATCGTTCATCGGAGCCGCCGGCAGAGCGCCCCGGGAATTTTTCGGAAGTCCTACCGCGTCTGAAGTTCCGAAATCTTCCGTTTCTCCCGAATAATATAGAGAAGAATTTATCGTATTTTCCTGATTAAGTGTTCCGCCGAAAAAATATACGCCGACTGCCAAAAAAACGATCGCGCCGAAAATCACTCCGGCGATTTTCCAAGCTTTTGCCATTTGTTTTCAATTATTTTTTACGTTTATATCATATCACAAAAACAAACCGCCGTAAAAGCCACAAAAAAAGCGGGCTCGGAACGCGTCCGAAACACCGCCTGGAAAAAACTATGCACGTTTGAGCAGAAATTAGCCCTGCTCAAAATTTGTTGCTGCCTGCTTCTCGCGCCATTTCAATCTTCCTCGAAATATTAAAACCCAAAGGAATCCTCGAACGACACAAACCGCAAACAGCGTATTTCACTTTCGGCGATCCGTCATACACACTACCACACGAACCGCACGATTTCATCCCCTCTTGTCCATGGCAAACGACAGGATTGTCGCAAAAGTAACATGAAATAACTTTTTGGCAGACCATACTATCTCTAACCTCCGCAACACTCGCATACTCCCCGTTCCACAAATTCCCTCTTGCCGATATTTTCTATGCTCGCGAGGCAATCTGCCTTACAATGCTGAAAAGGATATCCTGACGGACAATATTTCCTATCACGGCCAGTTTTGTTCTGACAAGAATAAACTCTGTGGCATTTTTCACAAATCAAAACTTCTTTCTTTGGCATTGTCCCATCTCCTTTCAAAGAACACCGAAAAAAAACAAAAGCAAGTCTGAAAACCAAGACTTGCGGCCAAAAAACATTTACGAACTACGAAACATCAAAACACCACTTTTCCGTACTTTCGTATTTCGTTCATTTCGTAGTTCGTAACCTATATTTTCAAAAATTCAATATTTTCCTTCTCATCCGCGAGTCGGGCGTACACGAGAATATACTCCTTTTCCGGGTATTTGTCAACAAGTTTGGCTTTAGCTTTTTCAAGTTCTTCCTCGTGAAACTTCTGTTCTTCCTCGCTGCTTTCAAATTTAGCCGATCCGCCGTACGCACCGCAATCTTCGTGATTGACGATAACTATCTTTTTGGCGTGATGCAATTCGCACGGCACGCCGATGCACTGAAACGCCAGATCGTTTTCTCCCAAACACTCGTTTATCGCTTTGGCCGAGCCGGGAAGCGACGGAAAGTCAAAAGTTTTTATTCCCAGCTCTTGCTCCACAAACTCCAAAGTTTCCCGCCAAAAACGGAAATCAATGCAAGTCAGAACGACCGCGTCGCAGTGATGGATGTCTTTGTAACTGAACCTAGTTTTCATAAAAATACACGGTCATCCCGAACGAAGTTTCGATGTAATCATCGAAACGCAGTTGAGGGATCTGCCGACGATAGTCGAAAGATTTACGATTTATAGTAAAGATTAATAATAACCGCTAGAAGATTCCTCGACTTCGCTACGCTCCGCTCGGAATGACACCAAGAGATAAAGATAAACTATTGATACACTATTCATTGCTTATCGAAATCCCGCGTTTCGTCATATGTTTCCTTGCCACCCGGATCCGCGCCGATTCTTTCTGGATAGCCGCCGCCGCCCGGGCGAATTCGGTTTCATCCATAGAAATCCTCTGCTCCTTGAGCGCCTCCGCTTTTTTGCGTCCTTCTTCCGCCCGCTTGATATCGATTTCTTCCGCCCGTTCAGCCGTATCCGCCAAAACAATAAGTTCATTACCGTGAAATTCAATAAAGCCTCCCGAAATCGAAAGCAAAATTTCCTTTCCGTCCTTTTTGAGCATAATTCCTCCCGGATTGAGACTGGCGATATAGCTCCTGTGATTGGGCAAAATCGTCACTTCCCCGTCGGTAGTCGGCAGGGTCGCTTGAGTTACCGTATCTTCGAAGACAGTTTTTTCGGGAGTGACTATTTTAAATTTTATTCGCAAACTCATAAAATTAATTTCAAATTCCAAAATCCAAAATCCAAATTATTCCAAATCAAATCTTAAATCCAAATGTCAAAATTTTGGATTTTGATTTTTGAGCTTTATTTGACATTTGAGCTTTGGCATTTGGACTTTTAGGACTTTTTAACATCCTCAATTCCTCCACGCATATAAAACTCTTGTTCCCCCACCTCATCCATCTCGCCATCAAGTATCATCTTGAACCCGCGAACAGTGTCTTCACGTTTAACGTATTTGCCGGGAGTGCCGGTAAATTGTTCCGCCACGAAAAACGGCTGAGACAAGAACTTTTGGATTTTTCGCGCCCGCGCCACCGTCACTTTATCTTCGTCCGATAGTTCTTCCATACCTAAAATCGCGATAATATCCTGGAGATCTTTGTATCTTTGCAAAACTTTCTGCACGCCGCGCGCGACAGCGTAATGTTCTTCGCCGACGATCTTCGGATCCAAAATTGTCGAACTGGAATCCAGCGGATCAACTGCCGGATAAATCCCGAGTTCCGTGAGTGCCCGGGAAAGCACCACCGTCGAGTCCAAGTGTCCGAAAGTGGTCGCCGGCGCCGGGTCGGTCAAGTCGTCCGCCGGCACATACACCGCTTGCACGGAAGTAATCGAACCTTTTTTGGTAGAAGTAATTCTTTCTTGCAATTTTCCCATCTCTTCCGCGAGTGTCGGCTGATATCCCACCGCGGACGGAATGCGACCGAGTAGCGCTGAAACTTCCGAGCCGGCTTGGGTGAAACGGAAAATATTATCAATAAACAACAGGACGTCTTTGCCTTCGTCGTCGCGGAAATATTCCGCCATCGTCAGCCCCGAAAGCGCCACCCTTTGCCTGGCTCCCGGCGGTTCGTTCATCTGCCCGAACACCAGCGCTGTTTGTTTCAAAACTCCCGAGTCTTTCATTTCATGATAAAGATCGTTTCCTTCGCGCGTCCGCTCTCCCACTCCGGCGAAAACGGAATAACCTCCGTGGACGGAAGCGATGTTGCGAATCAGCTCCTGAATCGTCACCGTCTTTCCCACGCCCGCCCCGCCAAACAGCCCGACTTTTCCGCCTTTCACGAACGGACAGATGAGATCGATAACTTTGATGCCGGTTTCGAAAATTTCGGCTTTGGTGGATTGGTCCTCAAATTTTGGCGCGTCGCGGTGAATTGGATCTTTTCTTTCGGACTTTCCGCCATAGGCGGATCCGCCTATGGCGGATACTTCACCTAAACCGTCAATCGGCTCACCAAGGAGATTAAACATCCGTCCAAGCGTTCCTTCTCCCACCGGCACCGAAATCGGCTCGCCGGTGTCGCGAACTTCCATCCCGCGCCGAAGTCCGTCCGTCGTCCCCATCGCCACCGCCCGCACCTTCCCCCCGCCGATATGCTGGTGGGCTTCAAGTACGAGGACATTTGATGTCCCTTCTCCTTTTTCACCCTTGGACATCAAATGTCCAAGCGGGATCTCCAACGCGTCATAAATCTTCGGAAGCTTATCTCCAAACTCCACGTCCACCACGGGACCGATGACCTGCAAAACTTTTCCTACATTCTTCATATGATTGATTGTTCTTAAGTTATAAATTATTTCCCTACAAAATTACAAAATTTTACAAAAATACAAAACTTTAATTTTTTTGTATTTTTGTAATTTTTCGTATTTTCGTAGGTACTAAATACCGCTTGTCTTAGGCAAATATTGGAGGATCGGGATTCAAGGGTATAATAGTTGACTTTTCAACTGATTTTTTATAGACTACTTTAATACACAATTTCGTGTAGAAATGAAAAAAAGATAAACAAGGAGGGTTTGATGAGGAATTTTTCATTTGTCTTGTGGATGTTGGGATGGCCATATTTATGGCATATCAGTGACTTTGCTTTCAAAAAGAAAGACACAGGGGTATGGGGATTTATTATTATAGCGTTTCTTTTTCTTGTTCCCTGGATATGGGTTGGAGAAATGATTTACGAGGCTCCCAATCCAAAACAACTGGAACTCGAGGAAGAGGAAACCGCCATTCTATCGTGATACCCCTTCAGCCCCCCCCCGCCTTAAGCCGCCCGCTCCTGCGCCAGGAGTTTCCAGGGCGGCTTTTTTTATTTGTCTGAACCACAGATTATCACTGATTCTCCTGATTACACATAATCAGACTTAACGGAATAAGCAATCAGTGAAATCATTTTAATCACGTGCTAATCAGTGGTTCTGACTTAACGCTGCCGCTCCCGCTGAAATCTCCGCGATTTCTTGCGTGATTTTGGATTGCCGAATCTGATTATAAGCCAGCGTCAAGGAATCCGACATTTCTCCGGCCGCGTCCGTGGCGTTTCGCATAGCGAGCATCCGGGCCGATTCTTTGGACGCGTTCGATTCCAAAATGGCGTGATATATCTGCATTTCAATCAGCCGCGGCAAAATATATTCCAAAACTTCTTTCGGACTCGGCTCAATCTTGTATTCCGTCTTGGGTTCTTTAAGTCCCAGTTCTTGCGCGTGAACGTCAATATCGGCGATCATTTTTTCAATATCCACTTTGGAAATCGGAAGAATCTGGCGGATTTTCGGTTGCTGCACCACGGCTGAAACATAATCGGTATAAACCACCACCACTTTGTCATATTTTTTGGCAATATAATCGTCGATGGCCACTTTCGCCACCGCTCGGACATCTTCGATTTTCGGCAGATATGTCAGCTCCGGAAAAGTCGCTACAATCTCGCGCCCCAGCTTCCGAATGACGCTCTCTCCTTTTTTTCCGATAGTGATAAAATCTATTTTTAATTCCCCGTCTTTCACTTTCGATTCAATTCTTTTCGTCCCCACCCGATTGACTTTCAGCCTTTCGGGACTCGCCAGTTCTTCGCGAATCTTTTTGGCAACTTGCGCGTTGAATGATCCGCACAGTCCCCGGTTGGACGTAACGGCAATCATAAGAACAGACCGAACCTCCCGCACTTCCAAAAGTCCCCGACCATGGATTTCAAAAACCCGCGCCAAATTAGTGAGAACGCTCCAAGCGCTATGAGCGTACGGCCGAATCGCGAGCACCGAAGCCACGGCGCGTCTCATTTTGGCGGCCGAAACCATCTCCATCGCCTTGGTAATCTTCCTGGTATTATTTATCGACTTTATCCGCCGTCGAATTTCTTTGGTGTTATTGGCCATCTTATTCAATAACCAAGAAACAAAATACAAGATACAAACAATTTCCAATAACCAATTTACGAAATTCCCAATTTTTGGTTATTGATCTCTTGGAGATTGTGATTTGTTTGTTTCTTGTCTCTTGTATCTTGTATCTTGAGTTGTTACTCTCCGTTCTGGTACACCTCTTTAAACTCCCCAATAGCTTTCTCTAGTTTGGAAATTACTTCTTCCGATAATTCCTTCTTATCCGCGATTAAGCTTAGAACTTCCTTTTGCGAGCTTTTCAGATATTTGTGAAAATCTTTTTCCCACTCGCTTACTTTTTCAACTGGAACATCATCCAGAAATCCATTCGTTACCGCGTAGATGATTGCCACTTGGTTTTCCACCGCCATCGGCTCGTATTGCCCTTGCTTCAAAACTTCAATCGTCCGCCGTCCCCGCTCGATTTGCGTCCGGGTTTTTTCGTCCAAATCCGATCCGAATTGCGCGAAGGCTTCGAGTTCCCGAAACTGCGCCACGTCCAGCCGCAACTTTCCGGCCACTTTTTTCATGGCTTTGATCTGCGCGGCCGAACCGACGCGAGAAACCGAAATTCCGACGTTCAGCGCCGGACGGATGCCCTTGTAAAACAAATCGGCTTCCAGATAGATCTGCCCGTCGGTGATGGAAATAACGTTGGTCGGAATATAGGCCGAGACATCGCCGGCTTGCGTTTCAATAATCGGCAAAGCGGTAATCGATCCGCCGCCAAATTCTTCCGAAAGTTTCGCCGAGCGTTCGAGAAGACGCGAGTGCAAATAGAAAATATCTCCCGGATAAGCTTCGCGTCCCGGCGGTCTTCGGAGAATCAATGATATCTGGCGATAGCTCCAGGCGTGGCGGGAGAGATCATCGTAAACGATAAGGACATCCTCGCCTTTATCCATAAAATATTCGCCGAGAGCCGAGCCGGAATACGGCGCGATAAAAGACAACGGCGCCGGATCCGACGCTCCCGCCACAATGACAGTGGTATATTCCATTGCTCCGCGCGCTTCCAACTCCGCCACGATTCTCGCCACTTTCGATTCCTTTTGTCCGATAGCGACATAGATGCATTTCATTGACTGTCCTTTTTGATTGATAATCGCGTCAACAGCAATGGCGGTTTTTCCGGTCTGCCGATCGCCAATGATAAGTTCTCTTTGCCCTCGCCCGATCGGAATCATCGTGTCGATGGCTTTTATTCCCGTTTGCACCGGTTGGTGCACTCCTTTTCGAGTAATAACGCCCGGCGCGATTTTTTCAATCGGATAAAATTTGTCGCTCTTGATTTCGCCTTTGCCATCCAACGGCGCGCCCAGCGGATCAATCACGCGGCCGATAAAATTTTCTCCCACCGGCACCGATAAAATTTTCCCGGTTGATTTGACCGTGTCGCCTTCTTTGATGTTTTTGTATTCTCCGAGGATCATCGCCCCCACCCGGTCTTCTTCCAAGTTCAGCGCCACGCCCACCGCGCCGTTT
>MFSF01000023.1 GCA_001784815.1 Candidatus Moranbacteria bacterium RIFOXYA12_FULL_44_15 | reverse complement strand
TCATTGTGGTTAAGCTCCGGATAATAATTAAAAAAGCAGGGAGTTTTGGCATTTTCATTGATCTTTATTTTCCAAATTCTCCCAACCGCCTTGAATCTTTCCGAAGTGTGGATAACCGGAGTTTTTTTGAACAGTGTCCTTGCTAAAGCCTCGCCTTTCTTTTCCAGTTTTTTCGTATCCTTTTCGAGTTTATCCGTGGAAGCTAATATTTCTTCGCGAAAACCGTTTAACAGTTTGCTGTTGGAGAGAATTTGAAGCAACATTGAGAAGAAGTATCCTGCGGCATAACGGGGTTGGGATACCGGAGGCACGACAATTACCGGGAGGTTATTTTTTTTGCAAATCTCGATCAGTTTTCCGCCATTGGCGATACCGATGCTCGGCAATTTGTTTTTGATAGCTTCGCTTAACGATTCCAGAGTTTCTTCCGTATTTCCTGAATAGCTGATGAAGATATTCAGGCAATTTTCGTAAGCTTCAATGGGCAGTTTATATCCGCGGTTTTTGAGAATTCGGACGGGTTTGTTTCTTTTGGAATCCTTTTCTCTCAAGTGTGAAACATAAGTTTTTAAGAGGTCGGTCGGTAAAGACGAGCCTCCCATTCCTGAGACACAGATGGATTCGAAGTCCCCGGCAACGTATATCTTTTCCGCCAGTTCAAAGCCGATTTGAAACTGACTGGAGAAGTTCAGAATAACTTGGCGCAAGTTTTCCTTGTCGATGGAGTTGATTTTATTTTTCATAGGGCTTGTTTAACGAACTGCGAAATAAATACCTGCCTGCAGGTGAAATACAAAAATACGAAAAAAGAATATGTAAGTGTTTCGTATTTCGCTAATTTCGTAGTTCGTAAATTATTTATTTCCAAATCCTCTTGGTCTTGATATACCAATGGTCGACATCCGAGAAACGCTTGGAAGGGGAAATGAGTGTTTGGATGTCGATACCCTGAACTTTTTTGGCGACCGGGTAGATATATTCCGGACTGTAGATAAAGACTGCCGGAGTTTCTTTCGCCAGCTCTTCTTGAAATTTTCTATAAGTAGCCGCTCTCTTTTCGGCGTCAAACTCAACTCGACCTTCTTCAATCAGCTTGTCGGTTTCATCGGCTCCGAAAAGGGAAAGATTGAGTCCCGGATCTTTCTTCTGATTGGAATGCCAGAAAGAATACGGATCCGGGTCGGCTCCCAGCACTTGCCCGAAAAGCAGAGCCTCATATTCACGGGGGCGGATATAGTTTTGCTGGATGTCAGAGATAGAAAAGGGCGTGACGTTGACTCGGACGCCGATTTTTTCCCATTGGTTTTTCAAAATTTCAGCGGTTTGGGTCAATTCTTCCCAATCGGTAGTGACTAAATTAATTTCCAGTCGCACATTGTCTTTGGTTCGCACGCCATCTTCGCCCCTTACCCATTTGCCAGTGTCTAGGATCTCGTTAGCTTTGGTTAAATCGAAGGTTATTTTTTGGGAATCATCTGAATGCCCCGCCATTCCGGGGAGAAAAGGAGAGAGAGCCGGCTGTCCGTTCCCATTAAGAACCTTCTCTATGATTTCCTGGCGGTCAGTAGCTAAACTTAGCGCTTGGCGGACTTCGTCGCTGGCAATCGGAATACTTTTGGTTTGGTTGAAAAAAACGGCGTAGTATCTTGGCAAGTCGAATTTGTGGATATTTCCGCTTTTTTGGATCTTTATGTCTGATATTTTTTGCGAAGGCAGGCTGTTTATGCCCATCACTTCCTTCCGGTTGTAGGCGTCCAGGGCGGAAGTTTCGTCTATGTAAAAATTGAAAGTGAGTTTCGAAATGTAGGGCTTACCTTCAAAATAGGCCGGGTTGGAAATCAACTTGTAAGAAAGAATATTGCCTTTGGAATCTTTTTGGAAAGAGCTGTATTTATAGGGTCCTGTCCCAATCGGTTCCAGATTGAGTTCAGACAGATGGAAGTTGTCCGGCATGATTCCTTCCCAAATGTGTTTGGGCAGGACGCCGAAAGTTAGATTGTTCAGAAAACCGACGTAGGGATTTTTTACCTTGAAAGACACAGTATAGTCGTCAATCTTTTGGATTTCTATGCCTTGCCAATTAGAGCGGAGCGGGGATTTGTAGGCTGGGTCGCTTATCAGATTAGCCGTGAAGAGGACATCATCGGCATTGAATTTTTCGCCGTCGTGCCATTGGACATTGTTTTTTAAGCGGATCGTGTAGGTGGTTTTTTCCTCGTCCAATTCGTAGCTCTCGGCCAAATCCGGGATAATTTTTCCTTGGCCGTCATATTTATAAAGTCCGCTGTAAATAATTTCGGAAATATCGCCATCTACGTCATTAGATTGGGCCAAAAGCGGATTGACGCGCACTGGTTGCCCGATTATTCCTTCAATGTATTCTCCCCCGTAGTTTGGTCGGCTTTCGGTTTTTGAATAATAGAAAACCAGCGCCCAGCTGATAGAGGAAAAAACGAGAAGAGAGATTAGGAAATAAAAGAGGATCTTCTCCTTGAGATTCAATATTTGGGTTATTTTCGGCCAGTTTCCCAAAGATGGCCGGCTGTTTCCGTTGAAGTTACTAATATGATTCAGGTTAAATCTTTAGAGCCGATTGGCGATGACAAGGCTGGTTATGGCTAAAAGGATGAAAACAACCGAGAGAAAAACTGAAAAAGCCACGAGAAATTTTTCAAAGCCTCTTTTGGTGTAATAGCCTCCAAAGTCTCCGCCGAAAGTGCCGGAAAGTCCGGCGCCCCGGTTTTGGAGCAATATGGAAACCGTGAGCGCGACGGCGACGATTATCTCAATGATGTTTATCGTTTTTAGCATAGAACTATCCTAATCCTTTTTAGGGTCTTTGGCAAAGTGGAGAACCAGGTGGTTGACCAGGCTGATTATGATGAGCGCCCCTATTCCCGCCAAAAAGCCGCTGATCGAAATTGCCGGCACCAGGCGGGCAGTTAGGAAAAGCATGGCTATGTTGATTATTATGGTGAAAAGCCCCAAAGTCAAGAAGATGAGGGGAAAAGTCAGAAGCGTGATAATCGGCCGAATCAAAGAGTTGGCTATTCCCAAAACGATTCCGGCGAGCAGAAGTTCTTTCCAGGAACCATTAAAGGAAAATCCCGGGACGATGTAGTCAGCCGCTAAAATGGCAAAACTGTTGGCGATGATGTGAAGAATGATTTTCATAAAACTCGTTGTAGGCTATCACGGAAGCCTGAAAAAGTCAAACTATTTTTTGACGATTATGCCTTTTATCTTGAACACGCTCTTGCCGGAAACCTTCATTTTCGGTTTCTTCTTTTCCCTTTTCTCCCCGCCTGCAACGCTATGCCAGGAATCTTCATCGTACTGGCTCAGAAAATTCTCGCTTAAAGTTGGTTGCGTCGAGTTCTTTTTTTCGCGCGTAGCATCGCGGGCAGGGGCTTTTGTTTTTTTGCCGGACATGGTTTAATTATAGTATAATAAACCCGCAAAGACAAAACCACATTATGCCCAAAGAAATTAAAGTGATAATGTTCGACGCCGGAAGAGTATTGATGAATTTCGATACGAATATACAAAAATGATTTTGCAAGGCAATCAAATTTATTTGAAAGAAAGTCTGTCGGAAGAGAATTATCTTTTGCTTTTGAAGTGGCTGACTGATTTGGAAACAATCGGATACTTGTATTCCGCCAAAAGAATGGTGGGTTTTAAGACAATCACAGATGTTAAAGATTTTCTAACTGAAGAAAAGGACGAAATGTTCTGGGGGATTTACACGAAAGAGGGTAAGTTTATCGGTTATACTTCTTTATGCAGTTTTCAAGGAAAAGAACAGTGTGAATTTAGCATCTTTATTTTGGATAAGAATTATTGGGGGAGAGGAGTAGGATTAGAAGTTATAAATCTGATGTTGAAGCATACTTTCAATGAGTTGGGGATGAAAAAGATTGTGCTTGAAACCAGTGAATTTCATCAAGGCGCGATTAGGCTTTATGAACGAGCTGGATTTAAGAGAATAGAAACTTTGCCAAACGACAGGACAGTTTTTCATAACGGAGGGTGGGTGTTAGGCGGGAGCGTTATTATGAGTATAGAAAAGGTGACTTTTGTTTGACGAAATTTTTTGCCTCGGCATTGTATTATGCGGTGAAACGTGATAAGATGAGCTTATGAGTATCGAGGAAATCAGACAAAAAATTACTCCAATTTTGGAGCATTACGCTGTCAAAAAAGCGGCGGTTTTTGGCAGTGTCGCACGCGGCGAAGAAAAGCCTGAAAGCGATGTGGATATTTTGGTGGAATTGGACGAGCCTTTAGGGCTCATGAAATTGGCTCGACTGAACTACACATTGGAAGATGCTCTTGGGAAAAAGGTTGATTTGATTAAAAGCAATTCCATAAAGCCTTCTTTTAGGGATAGTATTTTGCGAAGCGCCATATATATTTATGGATAACAAAGATGCCGTTTATATTGAAGACATTCTAGAGAATATTGAGAATCTTGAATATTTTTTGCGTGATACCGCCAAAGAGGATGTGCCGGATTTGAAAAGCAAGATTATACAGACAAAAACAAGCGAATGAATAAGACGGAAAAAATAAAGAAGGCAAGCATTGACGAATTTGGTTCTCGCAATACTCAAGAGCAGTATACGAAAATCGCCAGAAAGGGATTATGGAAAAGCGAAGATATTTTAATCAAAAAATACTTCGAACCTAATTCCCGCATCCTCGACATTGGTTGCGGCTCAGGAAGAACCACCCTTGTCTTATCCGAAAGAGGATTTGGTGTTATTGGAGTTGATCTGACTCCTGGCATGATTGAAACGGCTAAAAAAGTGGCGTTGGAAAAAGGAATCAGTGTTGATTTCAGAATGGGAGACGCGACCGAACTGGAGTTTGAAGATAATTATTTCAGCGGAGCGATCTTCGCCAATAACGGCTGGGTGCAAATCCCGGGGTATGCCAACCGTCTGAAGGCCTTAGAAGAAATTCGTCGGGTGTTGAAGCCCGGGTCGCATTTTATCCTCACGGCTCATCAAAGATATTATGCCGGGAGCTATTTCTTTTTCTGGATCAAACAATGGTTTAAATTTTATATTTTGAGACCTCTTGGGTTCGGATTTGAAGAACTCGAGTTTGGCAATTGGTTTTTTGAAAGAAACTACTCGGACAATTGGCAAAGGAGATGGCAGTTTATTCATTTCACCAGTCAGAAAGAAATGGAAGAAATAATCGCAAAGTCCGGATTTACGATAGCATCGAGAAAAAGAATGGGAGAATTGTCCAAAGAAGACGCCGAGGTTATGCAAGGGTCGATGACAAAAGACTTCGATAGCTTCAAGTCGCCCGTATTTTACGTTTGCTTGAAATAATCCTTGTTGTTGGTTTAGTGTCTCCAGACCTGAACCGACAGGAGAAAAATTTAAAATCACAATGAAGATTAAAGATGAAAAACGCTTTTGAAAAAACATGGCAAGCCGTGAAAACTTCCCTGCCGATTATGGCGGCGGTTTTGATGCTGGTCAGTCTCCTGAATCCCGTGTTTGAAAAATACTATCCGCGCATTTTTACCGGCAGTTATATTTTTGATCCTTTTATCGGAGCTGTGATGGGGAGTTTTTCTTTTGGGATGCCGATTGTCAGCTATGTGACCGGCGGAGAGCTTTTGGAACAGGGCGTGAGCCTTTTGGCGGTAACGGCTTTTGTTTTTTCTTGGACAACGGTCGGAATCCCGATGCTTCCCTTGGAAGCGGCACACCTTGGAAAGAAGTTCGCAATCATAAGAAACGGTCTCAATTTTATCTTTTCCGTCTTGGTTGCTATTTTGACAGTAGCGACTTTGGAAATAATTCAATGATGAAAAGTTTCGAAAAATTGCCGGGTGGTGTGAAATTTTTTTTGGCGACGGGAACGTTATACGCCGCAATATTTTTTATCAACGCGGATTTTGCCAAAAAATCTTTCGTCCATTTTTCCGAAACTTTTTTGGGAATGCTGCCTATCCTTGCCGTGGTGTTTTTTGTGATGTTTTTGAGTTATTTTTTTGTGAGTCCGGAGCTTGTAAAACGCCATTTGGGGCGCGATTCCGGAGCGAAAGGGTATCTTTGGGCGACGCTTGGAGCCATCGCCATTTCCGGACCGCCATATGTTTTGTTTCCGATTCTGAGAGATCTTAAAAAACACGGTATGAAATATTCCCTGGTTGCGGTCTTTATGAATAACCGCAATGTCCAACCAACCTTTCTCCCCGTTATCGCGTATTATTTCGGAACCCTGTTTACCATCGTTTTTGCCTTTTATATTATCGTTTTTTCTTTGCTATCGGGATTGATTATTGGGCGACTGATGAAAGAATGACTTTCGCAAAAGTAAATACTTTGGTACGTATCATAGTGGCCTCTATAATGGCCGCTGTTTAAAAGCGTGTCATTAAAATCCGGCCGTCGGGAGATGATACGTTTTTTAGATGGGTTGACAGGGGAGTAACCGATGTTATAATAACATTAAGAGTAACACTAAGCGCAAACATAAAAAATGAACAGTGTTGAAAACAAAAGTGAGTATTGTCTGTTTATTGACGAGTTAGGCACGGCTAATGTTAAGGATACTAATTCCAATTTATATATTCTTGCGGGGTGTTCGATTAATGAGAATGAGCGCCAGAATATGAAAATCAAGGCGGATCAGATAAAATTCAAGTATTGGGGACATACAAATATTGTTTTTCATTCCCGGGAGATAGGCAGAAAAGAAAATAATTTTGAAATATTGAAAGATAAAAGAATCTACAATGATTTTTTGACGGACATGGAAAAGTTTTTGCTTAACGCGAAATTTAAGATGTTTTTTGTTATTTTGGACAAGGGAAAAGCTCGGAAAAGATCATGGAATAGCATAAAGATTTATAAAGAAACATCTAGCCAGATAATAAGAAATTTTATCCTTATTTTACTTACTGGAGATTCAAGAGGAAAAATAATTGTTGAGTCCGCAACGGCTGAAAAAGATTTTTATTTTCACAGAGCCTTAGGACATTTTCTCGCTGAAGGGATGAAGGAACTAGGGGTTGACTACAGAAAAGTTCAAGAAACAGTAACTTCCATTTCTTTCGTTACGAAAAACAACCTGGATATTGAAGAACAAATATCAGATTTGTTCGCTTATGCCGCCAAATGCAGATATTTTGGAAAAATGGGTAGAAAATTTAAAGGCGGACAATATGAAAAGATGATACTGAATTTACTCGAAAAAAAGATATTCAAAAATCCCCGCCATGCGAAGGATCGGAAGATGAAATATTTCAGCAAGGTCGATTCTTTTGTTAGTTTGCCCTAAAAAGCAAAAAACCGGATCGCGGCATCACGCTCGCTCCCCAGTTTCTTGTTTTTAGTATAGCAAACATGTCGATCTTGTCAAACACTGTACTGCTCCTTGCCATACCTGAAAGATAATACCGATTTCGGGGCTGAATATTCCCAACTGGGAATTTTGTATAAACCCCTTTACCGGCTCGCGGGAGCTGGTTTTTTTTATTCCTTGCTGTTGACAGTATTCTGGCGGGGTATATAATGCGTGTACCTAGGGGGGAGGTGTTGGTCAGTTAAAAGTTTAAAGTGCAAAGTTAAAAGTTATGAAAGAGAGCAAGGATATAATTGTCGCGCTGAAGAAGGCGCAGAGCCATTTGGGAAAGGTGATAGATATGGTTGAGGAAAAGGAATATTGCGTGGACATTCTCCAGCAAAACTTGGCGGTGATGGGGCTTTTGAAGTCGGCTAACAATAAACTGCTCGCCCGGCATCTCAACAGCTGTTTTGCCAACGCCATGAAGGGGACTAATGAAAAGCGGAAACGGGAAATGATCGGGGAAATTTTACAGATAAATAAAATGTCGAAGTAATCTTCAAGGGACATCCGATGTCCAAATGCGAGGAGGACATCGGATGTCCAGGATACAGTGAAGATGAATCATAAAAAAATTTACATCAGAGGCATGCATTGCGTGGCGTGCGAAAAACTTCTGGAGGATGAGCTGGCGCAGGTGCCGTTCGTGAAAAAGATAGAAGCCGATCGGAAAAAGGGCGAAGTGGAAATTTATTGGACGAAAACCGAGCCGAATTCTTCCGCTATGGAAGAAATAATTAAGAAAGTCGGTTATGAAGCTTCCGAGATGCCTTGGGAAAAAACCGGAAAGAATAAGACCGGCTGGAAAGAATGGCTGTCGGCGGCGGTTGCTGTTGCCGTGGCGCTTTTGACTCTTCATTTGTTTCAAAATTCCGGACTGGTTTCCGGTGTTAATATTGACAATTCCAATATAAATTACGGCGTGAGTTTTTTGGTCGGCTTGGTCGCTTCCGTTTCATCGTGTCTGGCGGTGGTGGGCGCGGTGGTGATCGCTTTCTCGGAAAAATATAAAACCAACGACGATACTTTCTTTGAGGGTTCCGTGAAGCCTAATTTGCTTTTCCATCTGGGACGTTTGGCGGCATTCTTTATTTTGGGCGGAGCTTTAGGGTTTTTCGGCGGAGAATTAAATATCAGCGGAAGTTTTGTTTCTTTTTACACGGTTTTAATCGCGATTGTAATGGCTTGGTTGGGACTCAACATTTTAGGAATAGCGCCGGGGATTTCCGAGGCGGGCATAAGAATGCCGAAAGGGTTTACGAAACACTGGTCGAAACTCAAGGAATCTAACCATCAAGCCGCGCCGTTGATTTTGGGCGCGTTAAGTTTTTTTCTGCCTTGCGGTTTTACGCAAAGCATGCAGATTTTCGCTCTCGCTTCGGGAAGTTTTCTGGCGGGAGGAACGATTCTGTTTTTCTTCGCGCTGGGAACAGCCCCGGTGCTTTTGGCATTGGGCGTGGCCGCTTCCTGGACTAAGAGCGAGAAGATCGTTGTCTTCAAAAAAGCAGCCGGACTTGTGGTGTTGGTTTTCGCTGTTTACACTTTCAGTTCGGGTCTGGCTGTTTGGGGAGCAAAAGGCAATTTATTTGCGAGCGAGGATAAGGCTGGGGCGGATGCTTCGCCCGATGCCGCGCGGGATAAAAAAGATACGATGCGGGGCAATTCGAGCATCCAAGAACAAGTTGTGGAAATGCATGTGACCAATGCCGGGTTCAGCCCAAGTGTCTTGAAAGTTAAAAAAGGCGTACCGGTGCGCTGGGTGATAAAAGGCGACGAAGTTTCCAGTTGTACTAACAAAATAATCGTGCCGAGTTTGGATCTTAAGAAAAATATCAACTCCGGCGATAATGTTCTGGTGTTCACTCCGGAAAAATCCGGCGAAATTCCGTTTTCCTGCTGGATGGGGATGGTACGCGGAAAATTTATTGTGGAATAATTTATGAATAACAAAAAAGTAATTTTTAAAATATCCGGCATGACTTGCGCTAGTTGCGCGGCGAGCAATGAAAAGGCGATGCAAAAGACCGAAGGGATTATTTCGGCCAATGTTAATTTTGCCGTGAAAAAGGCTTACGTGGAATATGACGCGGATATTCTTAGCGAGGAACAAGTTAAGAAAGTGGTGGAGGATAATGGATACGAAGTAATGCGAAATGTGGAACGTGGAACGTGGAACGCGAAACGTGGAACGCGAAATATGAAGCATCATGAGGGAGATGACATGACGCTAGAGGGCGGGCATAAACATGAGATGGAGGATGTGGACAAGAATTGGCGGGATTTTTTATGGGCGGGGATTTTGAGTTTGCCTTTGCTTTTGGAGATGGTTTACAAACTGCGTTCAGGGGTAATGGTTTTTGAGCAGGACCTTGTAATGTGGGCGCATTTGGTTTTGGGTACTGTCGTAGTTCTGTATTTTGGCCGGCGGTTTCATAAGATGGCGTTCAAACAGGCGAAAAAGTTTCGCGCCAATATGGATACGCTGGTTTCCATGGGAACGCTTTCGGCGTACGGCTACAGTTTATGGGCGATATCTAATCGGCAGGAAGGCTATCTGGAAACAGCGGCTATCATTATTGTCCTTATACTTTTGGGGAAATATTTTGAAGCCAAAAGCACCGGTCAGGCGGGAGAAGCCATGAAAAAGCTGATGGAGTTGGGCGCGAAAAAAGCGCGCGTCGTTTTTGACGGTCGGGAAAAGGAGATTGATATAGAAGATGTAAAAAAAGGCGAGGTGTTGCTCATAAAGCCCAGCGAAAAAATTCCGCTGGACGGAAAAATAATCGAGGGGGGGTCGAGCGTGGACGAATCGATGCTGACCGGAGAATCCCTGCCGGTGGAAAAAAATATTGGGGATTCGGTTTACGGCGGGACAATGAATCAAAACGGCGTAATAAAAATCCAGGTGGAACAAACCGGCGAGGGCACGGTTTTGGCGCAGATAATGAAAACAGTCGAGGAGGCGCAAGGATCCAAAGCCCCGATTCAAAAAATGGCTGACAAAATTTCCGGAATTTTTGTACCGATTGTCATTGGAATAGCGCTGGTCACTTTTCTTGGCTGGTATTTTTTTACGGCGGATATTTCCCTGGCTTTGATAAACGCGGTGTCGGTTTTGGTGATCGCTTGCCCTTGCGCCTTGGGATTGGCTACACCAGCGGCCATTATGGTGGGAACGGGGACGGGGGCGAAGCGGGGGATACTTTTCAAAAATGGCGAAAGCTTTGAGCGGGCAAAAAATATAACCATGGTTGTTTTTGACAAAACCGGAACGCTTACTAAGGGCGCGCCGGAAGTGGCAAAAATTGTTCTGAATCCTGAATATGATTTTTCTGAGGACAAAATTTTGAAAATTGCCGCGTCAGTCGCCCGAAATTCCGAACATCCACTTTCCAGGGCGGTAACAAGGCGCGCGAAAGAAAAGAATATCGTTCTAGCTGATTTCGGAAGTGTGAAAGAAATCAGTGGTAAGGGTGTAACGGCAGTTTGTACTGAACATAATACACCGGTGGCGTTGGGGAATATAAAACTTTTGGAAGAAATTGGCGCGGACATTTCTTGGGCGGAAAAAATAGTTATGGATGAAAATTTAGGAGTGGGCACGCGAATTTTCGCTGTTCATGATAAAAAAATTATCGGAGCATTTATCATTGCGGATGAAATCAGACCGGAAGCGAAAAGTGTTATTGAAAAACTGAAAAAGCTGGGACTGGGAGTGGCGATGATCACGGGAGACAACTCAAAAACCGCCCAAGCGGTAGCAAGGGAATTGGGCATAGACAAAGTTTTGGCGGAAGTTCTGCCGTCGCAAAAAGCGGAAGAAATAAAAAATCTCCAGGATCGGGGCGAGAAAGTTGTTTTCGCGGGCGATGGAATAAACGACGCGCCCAGTCTTATTCAGGCGGATCTCGGCATCGCCATGGGCAGCGCGACCGACATTGCCAAGGAAGCCGGACAGATTATTTTGATGCAAAATAATCTAGAAAAAGTGGTGGAAGCCGTCCAACTTTCGCAAAAGACTTTTCGGACGATAAAGCAAAATCTTTTTTGGGCTTTTTTCTATAACATTGTCGCCATTCCTTTGGCGGCTCTTGGATTTCTCAGTCCGATTATCGCAGCCGGCGCGATGGCTTTCAGCTCGGTTTCTGTAGTGCTTAACAGCTTGCGAATTTCAAAAAAATAAAAGGAAATAGAAAGTTTTAAACTTTGTATTAATTGGCAGTAACTCACTTTAAGGCAGTGTAATATAACAATTCTAATAAGCGCCTTGTTTTTTTGCCGGTAATTAAATAACTATGTGGTAATTACCGGCTGGTCTGCTTTATTACACCGCCTAAACTAATTATGGACAGTTTCAAAACAATTTCTTCCGGTTCGGCGGCTTTGGCGCCAGCTTGTTTTGGCGGTTGGCAAGGAGGTTGGGGTATGCCAATGATGGGTTGGGGCGGCGGCTGGGGTTTTGGTGTTTTTGGGATGATCATTTCGCTCCTATTCTGGGCGGCGTTGATCATCGCCGTTGTTTATCTCATCAAATATTTAGGGCGCGGAGCGCATCACGCACCAGGTGAAGACGCGGCTGAAATTCTCAAGAAACGCTACGCCAAGGGCGAAATCACCAAAGAAGATTACGACCGGATGAAAAAAGAGCTGGAGAAGATGTAGGATATAAAGACAAAAAGCGCGATTTTGTTGTTGCGGTCTTTTGGGGTACGTGGTATTTTAAAGGCAGTTAAAATGAAACCACTGAAGAACATCCCTGTATTTTTACATCAAAAAATGATAAAATAGAAGTAGAAAAATAATTAAACATGCATAAACATTATGTTTA
>MFSF01000022.1:4182-16285 GCA_001784815.1 Candidatus Moranbacteria bacterium RIFOXYA12_FULL_44_15 | reverse complement strand
AAAGAATTCACGGGAGTGCAGAACAAAGAAACGTTGAGGGAAGAACTGGATAAGCTGTAGTTGATGGAATAACTCAGGTGATGAAATGTAAAAGATATTCAAATCCCAAATCCAAAATTACAAATTCCAAATAAATTCAAAATAACAAATATCAAATTTTTAAAACCGTTTTGAATTTATAATTTTGGAAATTGTGATTTATTTGGGATTTGGTGCTTGTAATTTGGAATTTGATTGGTAACTTGTTTTTTATGTTTTAAAAGTTGACAAATAATGAAAATGGATAAGACTTACGATTTGATAATCATCGGTTCAGGACCGGCGGGTTTGAGCGCTTCCATTTATGCTTCGCGATATCGATTGGATCATTTGGTTTTAGGAGCGCAATCAGGAGGACAAATGAGCGAGATAGCCGATATTGAAAATTGGCCCGGCGATGCCAGCGTTGCCGGTCAGGTTTTGATTTCCAGGTTTATTGACCACGCTGAGAGTTATGGAGCAAAAGTGAAAAATGAATCAGTCAGCTTGATAAAAAAGGCGGATGATTTCTTTGAATTGGAAACTTCCCGGAGAAAATATCAGGCCAAAGCTTTGATCTTGGCGATGGGAGCGGAATATCGCAAAATGAATATCCCCGGCGAAAAGGAATATGTCGGGAAAGGCGTCAGCTATTGCGCGACTTGCGATGCGCCTTTTTTTCGCGATAAAACCGTGGCGGTCATCGGCGGAGGCAACAGCGCGGCAGTGGTGGCGATCGAGATGGCTGACTATGCCCGAAAAACCTATCTCATAAACAAAGACGAAAAAATGAACGCCGAGCCGATTTGGCTGGAAAAAATTCACGCCAATCCAAACATAGAAGTTATAAAAAATACGGGCGTGAGTGAAATAAGAGGGAATGAAAAAGTGGAAAAAATAATTTTAGACAAAGAATACGACGGTCGGGGAGAGATAGCCGTGGATGGAGTTTTCATTGAAGTCGGTTCGGAGCCGGGAGTGCAATTGGCTAAGAAACTGGGCGCGGAAACGGACGACGGAAATTATATAAAAGTTAATCCGGATATGAGTACGAGCGTCGCGGGAGTTTTTGCCGCTGGCGACATTACTACCGGTTCCAATAAATTCCGCCAAGTTCTCACTGCCGCCGCTGAAGGATCCATCGCCGCCAACAGTGTTTATAAAATATTGAAATTAAAATAAAAAAATCACTTGGACATTTGATGTCCAAGTAAAATCTTTATGGAATCCAATTCAATAGAATTATCTAAAAAACTCGGTGGGAAGATTGAGATCAAGAGCAAGGTTAAATTGACGAAGAATAACCTCAAGTTTTTGTATACGCCGGGGGTGGCGGAGGTTTCACGGGCGATCGCCAAAGACAAGAGGCTGGCGAAAATTTATACCATCAAAAAAAATACCGTGGCAGTCGTTTCCGACGGCAGCGCGGTTTTGGGGCTGGGCAATATCGGACCGGAGGCGGCTTTGCCGGTGATGGAAGGGAAAGCTTTGCTGTTCAAGGAACTGGGCGGAGTGGATGCTATTCCATTGGTTTTGGCGACGCAAGACACGGAGGAAATCATAAAAATAGTCAAGAGTCTCGAGCCAACGTTCGGCGGAATAAATCTGGAGGATATCAGCGCGCCGCGATGTTTTGAAATCGAAGAGCGGTTGAAAAAAGAAATGAATATTCCCGTGATGCATGATGATCAGCACGCGACAGCCGTGGTTATTTTAGCCGGCATTATCAACGCGCTGAAAGTCGTGAAAAAAGATATCAAAAAAATCAGAATTGTCATTTCCGGAGTGGGAGCAGCCGGAATCGCCGCGGCCAAACTGCTTTTGAAATACGGCGCCAAAGATATTATTATGGTGGACAGTTGTGGAACGATTTATGAGAAAAGAGATAATATGAATCCGATAAAAGTTGAGATGGCGAAAATTACCAACTTGCGAAAATTAAAGGGCGGCGTTCGGGATGCCATGCGCGGGGCGGATGTGTTTATCGGAGTTTCCGCGCCTAATATTATTACGGAAGAGGATGTAAAAAACATGGGAAAAGACGCTGTTGTTTTCGCGATGGCCAATCCTGTCCCGGAAATTATGCCGGAGCGGGCCAAGGCGGGTGGAGCCAGAATTGTCGCCACCGGAAGGTCGGATTATCCCAATCAAATCAACAACGTCCTGGTTTTTCCCGGAATATTTCGGGGCGCGCTGGACAATAATGTTAAAAAAATCACAGACGAACATAAGATTAAGGCGGCCAAAGCGATTGCCGGTTTGATAAAAAATCCGACCAGTGGTAAGATTATGCCAGAAGCGCTGGATAAGCGCGTCGTGAAAGCGGTAAGCGGAGTATTTAAATAATTTACGAACTACGAAATCAACGAAATACGAAATGTTAAAATAAGTCATTTTTCGTATTTTCGTATTTCGTATTAAGTTCGTATTTCGTAACTATGAAGATTTACAAACAAAAAATAAATATCGAAAGTCAAAGCCAAATTGAGTTTATTGATATTACGGACAAAGTGGACGAGATAGTTTCCAAGTCCGGGATCAGGGAGGGGCAAGTGCTGATTTATTCCCCGCATACCACGGCGTCCGTGTCGGTCAATCATAACGAGCCGATGCTGATTCAGGATTTTATGCGGACGCTTTACCGCCTAGTGCCCGTTTCCGACCGGTTTTCGCACGATCTTTTCGAGCTTAATCGCGCTAAGGCTTCCGACGGCCGGAGCAATGGACATTCACATTGCAAGGTGATGCTTTTGGGAATCAGTGAAACTGTTCCGATTGAAAAAGGAAAAATGATGCTCACGGAAAAACAGAGCGTCTTTTTCGTTGAGACAGATGGCGCCAGAAAAAGAGATGTAATTATCCAAGTGCTGGGACTCTAGGGAACATTTTCAATTAGAAATTCAGCCGCACAACAAATGTCAAAGAAAGCACTGATATCAGCTGTCGCATTTCTGGTCATCGTGACCAGCGTTTTTTATTTTCGTTACCAGGTCTATTATTCCCACGGAAATAGCGATAAGCAGGTTCTATTTGAAATAAAAAAAGGGGAGGGGAACACGGAGATCGCGACTAATCTTGAAAAGGCGGAACTTATTTTCGGCAAAATTTATTTCTACTATTATCTGCGTTCGCATGATTTACTCAGCAGAATTATGCCCGGCGATTATAGCTTGTCCGGATCGATGACCATTCCCGAAATTGCCGCGGTTATTACCGAGAAGCGGGATGATTCGATTCGAGTCACTTTTCCTGAAGGTTGGAGCAGTCGAAAAATGGCGGACAAACTCAATGATTTGGGGCTTGATGGAGAAGGGTTTTTGAAAATAGTCGAAAAACCGCAAGGATTTACCGAACAGTACGGATTTTTGAAAGAAGATAAAGTTTTGAATCTTGAAGGTTATCTTTTTCCGGACACTTATTTTCTTAAAAAAGACGAAACGGCGGAGAACATCATTTCCAAGATGCTTAATAATTTCGACGAAAAGCTGACCGCGGAATTCCAGGCGGAGATAAGAAGGCAAGGGAAGAGCGTGCGCGAGACTTTGATTATGGCTAGCATCGTTGAGAAAGAAGTAATGTCGGCCGGCGATATGAAGCTGGTGGGCGGGATTTTTTATAACCGCCTTGCTACCGATATGCCGCTCCAGAGCGACGCGACTTTGAGTTATTATTTCCAAGACGACAAGGATCAGCATCAGGGAGAGGAACTTAACGCGGATACGCCGTATAATACTTATCGCTACAAGGGGCTGCCTTCCGGTCCGATCGGGAATCCGGGAGAGAAGGCACTGACCGCCGCCATCTATCCGGAAAAAACCGGGTTTATGTATTTTCTGACTGACAAAAATACCAAGGAAACGGTTTTCTCCAGAACCTTTGAGGAGCACGTGGCTAATAAAAAAGCCCACGGATTGTAGAGCTTCTTGTGTTTAGCGGATATTGAATTTAAATGCCGGAAGAGTCAGTGTGCTTTCTTACGACGTACATTGGACGGTGGAGAATTTCCTTGTGGATGTTGGCGACATAGAGTGAAATAAGTCCGATGGAAGTCAAAATAATTCCTACCAGAAAAACGATAAAGATGGCCAGGTTTTCCGCGTCGGAAAAAGTTGAGGCGAAGTGCCAGCGGAAGAAATACTTCCCAACCATTATGTAGAAGCCGGCAATGCCGGAAGATATCGTAATGAAAATTCCCAAATAGCCGGCCAGTTTCAACGGAACGAGACTGAGGGAAATGAAACTGTTCAAAGCGAGTTTCACGAGTTTCCAAAAACTGTAACTGGCGGTTCCATGCAGGCGGTCATTGGCTTTGAAATGGATGTAGGCGCGCCTGAATCCGAGCCAATCAATAAGCCCTCTGGTCATCCGCTCGGTTTCAGTGAATCGGTTAAATTCATCAATTACAGCTCGATCCAGAAGACGGAAATCCGTGGAATTGGGTACGACTTCCGTTTCGATTATTCCGTTTAAAATTTTATAAAAAAGCTTGGAACCCAATATCTTGATTTGCGAATCGCTCTGGTTTTTTTTTCTTATCCCGATGACCACTTCGAATCCCTCCTCCCATTTACGGATAAAGTCGGGAATGAGCTCCGCGGGATGCTGCAAATCGGCGTCCAGCATCAAGCAAGCGTTTCCGGAGCAGCGGTGGAGTCCCGCGGTAGTGGCTATTTCTTTGCCAAAGTTGCGCGAAAAGTCGATATATTTGACGTTGGCATCTTCCTTGGCCAGCGCCTCTATCTCTTCGCCGGTTTCATCTTTGCTCCCGTCGTTTATGAAAATGATTTCATACGTATAGCTGCCTTTGAGCGGCAGGAAAACTTCCGCCACTTTTTCATAGACGGGCCGGATGTTTCTTTCTTCGTTGTAGGCGGGAATGACAATGGAAATCGATTTCATAATTTTGCGCGTTAGTTGGTTATTTCTTTGCGGCTGGAGCAGAACAATCTGAGCAATCTGATTGTAGCAATTTTCGGAGAAAATGTCCACTTTGCCTTGCGCAACGGTTTGTCTTTTTTTAAAAAAGTGCTAGATTGTATTATGTGGAAGACTAAACTTAAAAATATTTACGCGGATGAAAGAAAAAAATATCATTTTTTCACTGGATGATTTTGGCATAAGCCAAAAAGCCAATGAGAATATCTTGAAGCTTGCTCGAACCGGGAAAATCGACCGGGTTTCGGTAATGTCTCATGGAGTTATTCGGAAGGAAGACGCCGACAGCCTGCGGGCAACCGGAGTAAAGCTGGACGCGCACGTCGATTTGAGAAACGGCATCGACCCCAAGCGCAAATTGAAAGACGGCGTGATCAAGCGGGCGGCGGTTTTCATCGGCGGTTACTTTTTGGGAAAAACCGGTCCCGCTTTGATCGAAAAAAGATGGGAAGGCCAGCTTGAAAATTTCAGGAAAATTTTCGGAAAGGTTCCGGACGGCATAAATTCCCACGAGCACGCGCATTTTTTTTCTCCATATTTCAGGATTTCGCTCAGGCTTTCCAGAAAATACGGAATAAAATATGTGCGGTTTGGCAAAAAATCGTATTGGGGCGCGGCTCCTGTTTCCTGGATACTTAATTGTTTCAGGAAAAATAATACACGCCTATTCTCGAAATCTGGATTGGTTTCTTCTGGGTTATTATTGAGCTTTGATTGGATTGCAAACTTCGCTGATCTTGAAAAATATCCGAAAAACGAAAAAATCGAAGTGGTTTTCCATCCTGAGCGGGACGAGGAAATGGATTTTCTGGAAAAGTTTTAAGGATGCCAGGGGGGGTGCCGTGCAAACAAAATAGGGCGCAGACGTATAACTATCATAAGAAAAAGAAACTTGAATCGAAGCAATCCATGGCAGATTTCAATGGCGGTGATGTTGACAAGAAATTAGTAGCAGCCGCAAAGCTGAATCCGGACGGGTTCGCCGGCATTGTCGATCGGTATTGGAACCGCCTTTTTGGTTTTGTTCGAAGAACCTCTTATTTTTCCCAAGAGGATATTGAGGACATTCTCCAAGATGTATTCGTAAAGGTGTATCGGTATTTGAACGACTATGATGATTCGATGGGATTTTCAACCTGGATTTACCGAATAACCAGAAATACTGTCATAGACGAAATCAGGAAAAGAAAATCAAGGCCGGCAGTGTTCCAGTTGGAAAATGAGGAACTTCTCAAAGTTCTGCGTTCCAGTTTGGACATTGAGAGGGAATTGACGGCTAGCGATTCTTTGAATAAGATAAAAAAAATTATTTACGGTCTGCCTTTCAACTATCGGGAAGTTCTGATCTTGCGTTTTTTGGAAGAAAAAGATTATAGCGAAATAATGGATATTTTGGAATTGCCCAAAGGAACGGTGGCGGCTCTCATCAGCCGGGGTCGGAAGATGATTTTGGAAGAAGCAAGTAAACAGGGTATTACGAAATACGAAATTAATACGAAATACAAAAATACGAAGTGAAGGTAAGAATAAATTTAATCGTATACTGGCAAATGCCATCAGATAAATTGAGATTAGATAATATAAGAGAATAGCCAGAGTTTCGTATTTCGTTAATTTCGTAGTTCGTAAATATATGGAGAATCCGGCGAAAAAAATAATTGACAGGATAAGGGAGGAGCGCGTGGTGCCGGAATCCCGGTGGAAGCTTAATTGGAAAAGCTATCTTTTCTGGCTGGCGTGGGGCGGCACTTTGTTTTTGGGGGCGCTGTTTTTCTCTTTTATAATTTTCAACTTTCTGGATATCAGGCCGGAAATTTTTCATCACCTCAGACTGGGGCGGTTTATATTTCTTTTGGCGATGACCGCGCCGTATTTATGGATCGGTCTTTCCGTTCTTGCCTTGGTATCGGGGTTTTTGGCTATCCGCCGAACCAAGAGGGGATATCGCTATAGCGTGCTTTTCGCTACCAGTCTGGGAGTCTTGATCATTTCTATTTTGGGAATTACTTTGCATATGTCCCGAATCAACGAGGGGGTGAGGGGGAGTGTTTTTCGCGGGATCCCGGGTCAGCGCAATTTGGCTTTTCCCATTGAAAAAAGATGGTCGCGTCCCGACGGGAGGATGTTGGGGGGAGAAATCAGCGAGCTTCAGCCGGACTATTTTATGCTGATAAATTTTGAAGATGAAATTTGGGAAGTGCGGTATTTTCCCGATACGGAAATGAAAATAGACAAGCCCTTGGAAGAAGGTATGAAAGTAGGAGTGATTGGAGAAAAGGTCGGAGATAGGAAATTCAGGGCGGAATTTATCCATTCATTTCCCTCCGGCGATTTCGGTCGCCGAAAAATGATGCCGGGAGAAGGTAACTTTCCCATGGGGTATCCAAGGGATAATCGGTAATTCTTCCAGCTGACGTTTTACGCTTCATGTTTTACGTTGCGCGCTTTTGCAAACTATCAAATTATCTTTCGTATAGCTTAATCGCGGGGGACGCTGGCTGATTTGGAAGCATGCGCCAAACGGCAGTCCCGAAATAATCATTAAGCTATAATATAATGACAGGAAGCAAAAAAGTTGTTGTTTCAGTTTTAGCTCTTACGGCTGTTTTGGGCGCGGGAGCTTACGGAATAAAAGGGATAAGCGGCGCCAACGCCGCGGAGAATGGAAGGGGATTTTTTCTTGTTGAAAAGATAGCGGAAAAATTCGGGCTTAACAAAGATGAAGTTGAAAAAGTTTTTGAGGAAAACCGCCAAGAGCAGCAAACGCGGATGAAAACCAACTCGGAAGAAAAGCTCAGCGAGGCGGTGTCAAAGGGGGAATTGACCGAAACGCAAAAGCAGCTGATTATCGCGAAAAGGGCGGAACTTGAGCAGGAACGCGAAAAAAACAGGGAGGCGCACCGGAATCTTTCCGATGAAGAAAGAAAAGCGGAAATGGAAAAACAAAGAGCCGAAATGAATGGGAAGCGGGAAGCGCTGGAAAAATGGGCTAAGGAAAATGGAATTGACATGGCGCACCTGATGGGAATGGGCGGTGGTATGAATCATGGCGGAAGACATAATGGCGGATCTTTTGAAGAGGGACGGAAAAACGAGCAAAAGCAAAAATAGCGCGTTTTCGGCAAAAACTTCCATTTTTTTGGGAGTTTTTGCAATTTTTTTTATTTTTTACGTATTCATTCGCTGTTATTGTGCGAATCATAAAAAATATATCGTCGACGCAAGTTTTTTTTGACAAAATAAATATTTTTAAACTTGTATGCTTATTTATTACAGTTTAGTCCGTGCGGATTTATTGCGGGTGTATAAATAAACGCACAAGTTATTGATTGAAATTATGCAGCAAAAACACAACAAGAGTATTATTATAGCGGGGTTATCATTGGGAATTTTGACTTCGCTCATTTTTTGGGCGAAAGCTGTTCAAGCGGAAAATAGCGGTGATCGTCCAGTTCCGACAATAGAAGATTGTGTGGAAAAAACCGGGCGTTCCAAAGATGAGTGCAAAGAAATGATGGAAAAGTTCAAAAGAGGATTGATGCGGAAAGATCCTGGTCCGGGTATGAAAAAAAACAGTAACGAAAGAGAGGAGAATAAAAGTTTCAAAGAATCAGACGGACAGAGGAATAAACTCGGGTTTGCCGGAGCAGGCGTTAAATTGGAAATGACTGAAAGGATGAAAGAGGAAAAGAGAGAAAGTCTTGGAAGGATAGCGGACAGAGTGGAGAAAATAATCGAATTTCTGGAATCGGAAAACATTAATACGGATGAAATCGAAAGTAATCTTGCTTCTTTTAAATCGAAAATAGAAGATGTTATGAGCGCATACGATGTTTATATTGAAGTTTTGGAATCTGGTAGCGAAGGCGAGTCTGAAATGCTGGAAATTTCAGATGAAGCCAAAGAAGCGCGGGAAAAAGTAAGAAATTTATTAGCCGAAACACTTGAATTTTACCGCGACACTTTGCGGGAAGGCATAAAGGCGCAAATTGAAAAAATAAATGATTAATGCGTCAAGTGACTGCGCGAAATACATGAAAAGTAATATAATTATTAAAAAAGGGGGTATCATTGTTTTTTCTGTGATTCTTCTCGCGGGATCAGTTCTCCTGGCCGGTTCGATAGTCAAGGAGGAAATAGAGAACGGGCAAAAAGAAAAAAGTGGAGAAAGTTTGAATGGCGGAGGACTCGTGGCGGAAGATGTTTCCCAGAGTGTTAAAAATAAGGAAGATGCCAATAAGGCTCTTGTGGACATCGACAAGCTGGTGGATTCGGTTGGAGAGAGTGATTTGAGAGAGGAGTAGTTTTTATAATTCTTAATCGGATAATCATTTCACAGATGAAGAAAAAGAAGCAAATATTCGCGGTTGCGGCTGTCTTGGTTTTAGCAGGAAGCTATTATTGGTACAGTCAAAGCAATTCCGATGAAAAAAAAATTGAATACGTAACCGCGGAAGCGGAGAAAGGGATGCTAACCAGCGCCATTTCCGCCAGCGGAAACATTATCGTCGATAACCAGTCAACGATTGATCCGACCATTACCGGAACAGTCGCGGATTTGGCGGTAGCCGTCGGAGACAAAGTGGAAAGCGGTCAATTTCTTTTCAACATTATCAACAATGATTTGAACGTGAGCGTATCCAAAGCAGCCGCTTCTTATGAATCAGCCAAGAATTCCTTGGAATCGGCCAAAATTGACAAGGACAATGCCAAAGCGGTTTATGAAAAAGCCAAGGATGAGGACGAAGATGACGGGGATGCTTATACCGGAAGAGAGTTGGATGTGCTAAAGGATAAAGTTGATCTGGCGGAATCGAAAATCATCCAAACGGAAAAGAATCTGGCGGCCAGCGGGGCGGATTATAGAAATACGCAAGCGGATGCTTCTGAAAGAAAAGTTGTTTCGGCTATATTGGGGACGGTGCTGGGGGTAAATGTCAAAAACGGCGATGACTTGAGTCGGACATCTTCGGCCGACAATGCCAGCGCCCCGATTATCATCGGAGACATTGAAACTTTGAAAGCCGAGGTGGAAGTGAATGAAGTGGATATCGCCAAGGTTGCGATTGGGCAAAAAGTAACAATTAAGATGGACGCGCTGGACGGGACGGATTTTTCCGGCAAGGTGGAAAAAATTGATTCTTTGGGGACGGTGACACAAGGAGTGGTCAGTTATAACGTGAGCATCGGTTTTGAAGCGCTCGACGCGCGGATCAAGCCGGACATGAGCGTTTCCGCTTCAATCATCACTGACGTAAAACAAGACATATTGATGGTGCCGTCCAGCGCCGTGAAAAGCGAGGGTGGCAATGCGTATGTGGAAATTTTGAACGGTTCTGCTTTGGAACAAAAATCAGTTCGAACCGGAGCATCCAATGATACAAACACGGAAATTATCAGCGGCGTGAATATCGGAGACAAAGTTGTTACGGAAACGCTTGATTTGAGCGTTGAGGCATCCACCGATTCCGGCTCAGGAAGCTCCGGCGGCAATGTCAGAATTCCCGGGGTGAGCGGATTCGGACGTTAATTACGAACTACGAAATAAACGAATTACGAAACGCTAAAACAACTATTTTCGTATTTTCGTAATTCGTTTATTTCGTGGTTCGTAAATCCATATGATTGAATGTAAAAATTTAACAAAAATATATCGCAATGGCGATGTGGAAACGGCGGCGCTGAAAGACGTTTCTTTCGAGATAAAAAAAGGGGAATTTGTTTCCATAATCGGCCCGTCGGGATCGGGAAAGTCGACCCTGATGCACATTTTGGGGGCTCTCGACACGCCGACCGGCGGAAGTTATGTTTTTGACGGAAAGGACGTCGCCAGATTCAGCGACGACGAGCTTTCCGATTTTCGAAGGGAGAAAATCGGTTTTGTTTTCCAATCATTCAACCTTCTTCCCAGGGCCACGGTTTTGAGGAATGTTATGCTCCCCTTGCTTTATTCGGGAAAATCAAAGGAAGAACGCGAAGAAAAAGCCCACGAATGTTTGCGTTATGCGGGAATGGAAGAAAATAAATTTCATAATCTGTCCAATCAGCTTTCCGGCGGGCAAATGCAAAGGGTGGCTATCGCTCGGGCGCTGATCAATAATCCATCAATCATTTTGGCTGACGAGCCAACCGGTAATCTCGACACCAAAACCAGCCGTGTCGTGATGGAAGCCTTCCGGGAATTGAACAGTAAGGGACATACTATAATTTTAATTACCCATGAAAAAGAAATAGCAGCGTTTGCCAAAAGAATTATTTCAGTGAGAGATGGATTGATAGAAAGTGATAAAACTTATTAAATTTTTTATGTTTACTGATTTATTTAAAGAAACAGTCTGGTCTTTGGCGGGAAATAAGGTTCGGTCGGGTTTGACGATTTTGGGAATTGTGATCGGGATTGCTTCGGTGATCGCGATGATTGCCATCGGCCAGGGGGCGAAAAACTCGGTTACTTCCAGCATTGAAGCCATCGGTTCCAATTTGATTATGATAATGCCGGGTTCGCAAAGGGTCGGAGGAGTAAGTCAAGGAGGCGGCAGTTCCGAAACGCTGACCGAAGCCGACGCGGACGCGATCAGAAAAGAAATTTCAAGCGTGAAAGCGGTAGCACCGTCGTCTACCGGCCGCTATCAATTGACGGCCAAAGGCAACAACACCAACACTCAAGTCATAGGAACAGTTAAGGAATATATGGCGGTGCGGAATGTCGCGATGGGTTCCGGATCGTTTTTTTCCGACGCTCAAACGAAGAGTTCCGCCAAAGTCGCGGTTGTCGGTCCGGACACCCGAGACGAACTTTTTGGAGAAAACGTGAATCCGGTTGGGCAAACAATACGGATCAATAAGCTGGATTTTCAAATCATCGGCGTGGCCAAGGCGAAAGGCGGATCGGGTTTTAATAATCAAGACGATGTGGTTTACGTTCCGCTTTCTACCGCCCAGTATTTTCTTTCCGGGGAAGATTATATCAATGATATAAGCGTTACGGTTGCAAACCAGGATTTGATGGCTTCCGTCCAAAATAAAATTTCAGAGTTGCTTCTCGCCCGTCACCACATTTCCGATTCTTCCGAAGCGGATTTTCGCATAATGAACCAAAACGAAATTATTTCCACGGCCTCCAGCGTCACGGGCACGTTTACAATTCTGC
>MFSF01000022.1:0-4175 GCA_001784815.1 Candidatus Moranbacteria bacterium RIFOXYA12_FULL_44_15 | reverse complement strand
AAAGGCTTATATAAATTTGCAATTTTTGTCGGAAGCGGTGGCTTTGACTTTTTTGGGCGGGATTATGGGCGTCCTTTTAGGTTGGGCAGCCTCACTGGCTCTCTCCGGCTTTTTCAGTTTGTCGATGGAAGTTTCGCTTGCTTCCGTACTTTTGGCGTTCGGAGTTTCGACCGCGATTGGGATCGTTTTTGGTTTTTATCCCGCCCGCAAAGCCGCAGCGATGAGTCCGATCGATGCGTTAAGATATGAATAATTATTAATCAAAAAAACAATGAGCAACAAAAACATCGCCATCGCGGCGATTGTCGCGATTATAGTCGGCGCCGCTTCTTTTTTTGGCGGTACGGTTTATCAAAAAAACAAAACAGAAACGCAAAGGAGATCCGGAAGTGGCGGTTTTTCTGGGCAAGGCGGACGAATCCAGGGCGGGCAGCGTCCGGCGCAGGGAGTGGGACAGTCCCAAGGAGGGGAAAACGGCGTTTTCGCGACCGGGGAAATAATTTCCAAAGATGACCAGAGTATTACGGTCAAATCTCCGGAGGGCGGATCAAAGATAATATATTTTTCCGATTCCACTTCAATCGGAAAAACCGCGGAAGGATCTTCGGCGGACTTGGAAAACGGCAAGCAGGTTATGATAAACGGCAAGACTAACCCCGACGGCAGTCTGGCTGCCGAGAACATCCAAATCAGGCCGGTACGGTAGAAATGCAAATTGATCGAAAGCTTGAATGCTGTTATAATATCGGCAGGCAAGGAGTCTTGAAATGCAATGCTCTAAGTTCGCATAAAAACGAGTTGTGTAAAATAGCCAGAAATTTCCTTTTTATTTTTTAAGATTTTTTTGGCAATTTTACAGGTCGAATAACTTGTTTGAAATAATAATTTTTAAATCAATCATTATGAAAAAAGTAATCATGTCAAGTTCGGTACTGTTGGGCGTGATTTTGTTGGCTGGGTGCGGCAAGCAACAAACACAAAATCAATTGACAACACCCGCACCGGTAGCCCAGCAATCGCAACCAACCCAAAAGCAACCGAGTCAGCCCCAAAATGTTCCCAATCAACAACCTAAGCAAGAGGGTATCGTTTACAAAAATGATACTTACGGTTTTGAGTTGACTCTGCCAAAGGGATGGGAAAAATATACAGTTGCTGTTGAAAATGAGCCGACCCCAGATTGTAAAGATTGTGCCAATATTTTCTTCCAGCTTCCCTCTGCGGGAGTTCCTAAAATTGCCACTGTTTTTTCTATCGGAGTAAGAGATTTAGCAAGTGCTCAGAAAATAGCAAAAACGGTTGGTTGCGATAAAACTCCTGATCTGGCAGAATGTCCCAATTCCAAATGGCATTTAGCTAATAGCGCCAAATATTCCTTTTTCTATTCCTCCAATCCTGAAGTTCCGCAAGATTTAAAGAATATGTTGATTGATTTTGTGAAGACCAATTTCAAGGTTGCCGGAATGTAAAATTGCCAAAAAACTTCATTAAGGAAGAAGAAATTTCTGGCTACATCACATAACAACGCATATCTAGCTACGGGAAAATCACTCAAATATATTTTATGGAATGTGATTTTCCCTCCGCCCAAATTTTCATCCCTTAGGTTGATGAAATTTTAGGCGGAGATAATTAAACAAAGCATTGTCTGAAATCAAAAGATTATCTTACTAAGTCGGGATGAAAACTTCAGATGATGTTTAAACGTTCTCTAAAATGTCGCTCCTCGGCTGGAGAAACTTTCGTCTTTCAAAAAAATATTCCCGCAAAGGTGCGAGACTTCGCAAGTCTGCGCCCGTTCGAAATAATTTTTTTAAATATGCCCTTTTTGTCTCAAAGAGAGAGAAGGGGTAAAGCAATATAAAAATGAAACAAACAATGAAAATTGCCGCGGTGGCGGCGGGGGTGCTTCTTCTCGTGGGGTGCGGAAATAAGGCGGTGAATAACTCAGACGATGCCGACACCAAAAATGCCCGGGAAATGGCGCAGGAGCAAGTCCAAAGTGGAAGCGGAGTGGTTGGTTCCATAAAAGACGCCATGGGATTGGGAAGGGAAATGAAATGCACATACAAAATGAAAATAGGAAACGAGGAGATGGAAACGATCACCTATGTCAACGGGAAAAAATATATGACAGAGTCGGTTATCGCGGGTAACACGCAAAAGATGGTTTTTGACGGCGAAACAATGTATAGCTGGTCGGAAAAAGAGAAAAAAGGGACGAAAGTTGATATGGCTTGTATGAAAGAATTGGAAAAAGATTTGCCGGATACGGAAAGTGAAAAAATTACTGAAAACGTTCCCGATCCGACCGGTGAAAAAACATTTGAAGACGCGATGGATGTGAAATGCGAAGAAGCCGGTGGAGCGGACTTTTCCATTCCGACGGATGTGGTTTTCGCGGATCAATGCGAAATGATGAGAAACCTGATGAAGAATATTCCGGGCGGCGCCAATATGCCCAAGGGTATGTCGCAAGGAATACCGGAAAATATGCCCTCAGGAGTTAACATTCCGAATATGAATAGTCCGGAATAGGGGAGATATAAAATTATAATTTCTTTATGACAAAAAAACTAAAATTTCCCGATGGTTTTTTGTGGGGGGCGGCAACTTCAGCGCATCAAGTCGAAGGAAATGTTCATAACGATTGGAGCGAGTGGGAAAAGGAAAATGCTGAAAGATTAGCCGAAGAAGCCGGAGGCAAGTGGAAGAAATGGCAGCAGGAAAAATTTCCGGAAATGTTCGAAAAAGAAAACTATATTTCCGGAGCGGCTTGCGATCATTATAATCTTTATGAAAGCGATTTCGATACGGCGAAAGAACTGGGACACAACGCCCATCGTTTTTCAATTGAGTGGAGCCGCATCGAACCGGAAGAGGGAAAATTCGACGAAAAAGAAATTGAACATTATAAAGATGTAATGAAATCCTTGAAAAATAAAGAGCTTGAACCTTTTGTGACGCTTTGGCACTATACCAATCCTCTTTGGATAAGGAATATTGGCGGATGGACGAACAAGAAAACTGTTGAATATTTTATTCGCTATGCGGAAAAAATTATCAGTATTTTTCCGGAAGTTAAATTCTGGGTGATTCTAAATGAGCCAACTGTTTATGTTTCTTTGAGTTATCTAAAAGGTACTCAGCCGCCAGGACGAAAAAATATTTTTTTAGCAAGAAGGGCGATGAATAATTTAACCCAGGCGCATAAATCGACCTATGAAATGATACACAAGAATCTTGAATCTGCCAAAGTGGGGACGGCCTACTCGGTAAACTATTGGCAAGGCTATAAAAAATATCCCTGGAACTGGATTTTGGCTAAAATAATGAACAGCTTGGAAGGATATTTTTTCAGGAAAATAGAAAATAAGTCGGACTACATAGGTCTTCAATACTATCGCTCAGTAACTTTGGGCTGGAAGTGGGGTGGAAATTTTTGGGGAATATTTGACAGTACTTTTCATGAAAGCAAAGATTTTACTGATTTGGGTTGGAACATTTATTCGCGAGGGATTTATTATTTTCTTAAAAAAGTGGCCAAGTATAATTTGCCTATCTATATTACGGAAAACGGTATCGCGGACGCCGATGACTCTAAGCGTGAAAAATTCATCAAGGGTCATCTTTTTTGGGTGCATAAAGCTATTTCAGAAGGAGCGGATGTGCGCGGTTATTTTTATTGGTCCCTTATGGATAATATAGAATTTGTCGAAGATAGGGGTTTTTGGCCGCGATTTGGGCTTATCGAAGTGGACTACAAAACCCAAGTCCGGACTATCCGGAAAAGCGCGTTAGAATATGCCAAAATTTGCAAGAGCAATGAACTTGAGATTGACGGAAAATAAGCTTGTGGTAAAATATGGCTATGAACGAAGAAAATAAGAAATTAGAAGAAAATATAAAAAGACATATTGATGTTATGCTGGAAAAAATGCGGAGCGATTTTGAGATTTTTGGCGAGGGATTGTCAGATGTTTCAAAAAAAGTTGATCTCTTGGCTGAAGATATGGACTATGTAAAATCGGAAATAGTGGAAATCAAGGACAGGTTCCGGGAAACGGACAAAATGCTGGATAAAAAGGCGGAAAAGGGCGTAGCGGACAATCATGAAATCCGGATAGTCAAGCTGGAAAACGCGGTTTTGGCGGAGGCATAAACCGGACTTGACA
>MFSF01000021.1 GCA_001784815.1 Candidatus Moranbacteria bacterium RIFOXYA12_FULL_44_15 | reverse complement strand
AAACCAAAGAAGGGGGAAAAGAAGAAGCGAAAAAAGTGGCGGAAAAGGTGGCAAAGATGATGGGTAAAAATTATAAGAAGGGATATATCCCGGAAATCGAAGAAATTCAGGATATGGTGGAGCGGGTGCTGATGATTTTGGATTTTGAGGAAACCGCTAAAGCTTATATCCTTTACCGCGAGCAGCATCGAAAAATCCGCGAAACGGAAGAATCCTTGAAAGAAGCGGTTGATTTGGTGGATAAATATATCCAGGAAATCGATTGGAAAGTCAAAGAGAACGCCAATATGGCCTATTCTCTCCAGGGTCTCAATAATTATGTTTCTTCCATCGTTACTTCGAAATACTGGATGAATCGGGTTTATACCAAGGACATTCGCGAGGCGCACGAAGGCGGCGATTTTCATATCCACGATCTTCAGCTTTTGGCGGCTTATTGTTGCGGTTGGGATTTGCAAGATTTGCTCAGGCGTGGATTTACCGGTGTGTCAGGGAAAGTAGCCTGCAAGCCAGCCAAACATTTAGGCTCGATTTTGGGGCAGATGGTGAATTTCATTTACACTACCCAGGGCGAAGTGGCCGGCGCGCAAGCCTTTTCCAATTTTGATACGCTCTTGGCTCCATTCGTGCGTTACGATAATTTGACTTATGAAGAAGTGAAGCAGGAAATTCAGTCGTATGTTTTTAATATGAATGTTTCCACGCGCGTCGGTTTCCAAACGCCTTTTTCCAATATTACGCTCGATATAACTTGTCCAAAGAATCTTGCCAAGGAGGCAGTACTTATCGGCGGCGTTCCGCAAAAGGAAACTTACGGGGAATTTCAGGAAGAAATGAATATGGTTAATCGAGCCTTTGCCGAAGTAATGACGGAAGGTGACGCTAACGGACGGATCTTTACTTTCCCTATCCCGACGTATAACATCGGTAAAGATTTTGATTGGAGCGATGAGCGGTTTGATGCTATTTGGGAAATGACGGCCAAATATGGCATCCCTTATTTTGCCAATTTCATCAATTCCGATATGGATCCGGATGATGCCCGTTCGATGTGCTGCCGCTTGAGGCTGGACAACCGGGAACTTCACAAGCGAGGCGGCGGACTTTTCGGCGCCAACCCCTTGACCGGTTCGGTGGGAGTGGTGACGATCAATATGCCGCGTCTTGGTTATCTCGCGAAAAACAAAAAAGATTTTTTCGCGCGGCTGGACACCTTGATGGATATCGCCAAAAACAGTTTGGAAACCAAAAGGAAAATGGTGGAAGGTTTGACGGAAGGTGGCCTGTATCCTTACACGAAATTCTATCTGGCTCCCATCAAGATGCGCCGCGGAGAATACTGGGGCAATCATTTCTCCACGATCGGACTGATCGGCATGAATGAATCTTTGCTTAATCTAATAGGAAAAGACATTGCTTCCAAGGAAGGACAAAAATTGGCGGAGGAAATCTTGGTTCATATGAGAGACAGGATTATTCGGTACCAAAAAGAAACCGGAAATTTGTATAATCTGGAAGCTTCTCCCGGAGAAGGAACGGCGCATCGTTTGGCTGGAATTGACAAGAAGAAACATCCGGAAATGATTTTTGCCAACGATAACGCGGTTAAAGAACAAGACGCGATTCCTTATTATACCAACTCATCTCAGCTCCCGGTGCATCTCACTGAAGATATCTTCAGCGCTTTGGATCTCCAGGACAACTTGCAAACCAAATATACCGGTGGCACGGTGCTGCATGGATTTTTGGGTGAAAGGCTTCGGGATATTGATACGACCAAAAAGTTGGTGCGGAAAATTGCCGAAAATTATTCTCTGCCGTATTTCACGCTCACGCCGACATTTAGCGTTTGTCCGGTGCACGGATACCTTTCCGGCGAACACACGCTTTGCCCCAAATGCGTAGTCGAGCAGAAATGCGAGGTATATTCCCGAGTAGTGGGATATATCCGTCCGGTCGAGCAATGGAATGGCGCCAAACAGTCGGAATTCGCCGATCGCAAGGAATTTGTGATAGCGGGAAAGAAAAAATAAAATTTTAGAAAAAAAGATAGCGGGGCAATATTTTCTTATGGGGAATATTGCCCTAGTTTTTACTTCTTATGCAAATCGGAGGATACCAAAAACTGACTCTTATAGATTTCCCAGGGAAAATTGCGACGACAGTTTTTACTGTCGGCTGCTCTTTTCGCTGTCCGTTTTGCCATAATCCGGAACTCGTGAATCATGGAACATGGAACATAGAGCATGGAACGAAAGCGGAAAATGAGTTTTTTAAGTTTTTGAAATCAAGGCGGGGCAAGCTGGAGGGGGTGTGCATTACGGGCGGAGAGCCGACTATCCAGCCGGATATTATTGAATTTATCAAAAAAATAAAAAAGCTGGGCTACGCGGTAAAACTGGACAGCAATGGAACTCGGCCGGATGTTTTAAAAAAAGTCATCGACGAAAAGTTGGTTGACTATATTGCGATGGATATCAAAAACCAGCCGAAAAAATATTTAGCCACGGCGGGTATCGCCATAGAGACGAGGCATGCCTCGTCTCTACTAGAGCGGGTTAAGCTGTCCGTCGATTTGATTATGCGCGGCCGCGTTCCTTATGAATTCCGCACGACGGCCGTCCCGGGAATCCACACGAAAAAAGATTTTTTGGAGATTGCCGAATGGATCAAAGGCGCGCCGGCGTATTATTTGCAGGAATACCGGGAAATAAGGATATTGGACGAAAGGCTCAAGAAAAAAACTAAAGGCAAAAAGATCGATTTAGAAAAGATAAAAAAACAGATCGAGAAAAATTTTGGAAAAGTCGGAATAAGGTAGATAATGTTATGAGAATTTATATTAAAGTTTCACCTCGCTCTTCAAAAAACGAGGTGATAAAAATATCCGACGGGGAATATCGCGTAAAACTGACCGCGCCGCCGGTGGACGGCGAGGCCAATAAAAAGCTGGTTGAAATTTTAGCGGAGCATTTTGGTGTTTCTAAAAGCGCGGTGAATATCGTCGGCGGGAAAAGCGCCCGGACAAAAATAGTAGATATTTTGTAATTCCTAAAACCGAGTTTTAGGAGAGATTCGAGAAGTGACTAAATCCAAAATATTTTTTTGGTTGGCAGCATCTTTCATCGGAGGCGTGGCGATGGCTTCTTTCTATTACCCAAAAATTATTGTTGGATATTTTTTGTTGGTAGGGTTGGCGTGCAGTGTTATATTTTTAGTTATATTCTACGGGAACAAACCGGCGGTTGTGGCCGGTTTTTGTTTGGCATTTTTCATCTTGGGAGCACATCTTGCCGGTGTGAAACTTAATAATTTGAAAAATCTTGATAGAGACGGAAAAAAATTTTACGGGGAAGTTATGATTGCGCGCGAACCGGAACAAAAAGATAAATATCAGAAAATAATAATTTTACCAACAGTTTGGACATCCGATGTCCAAATGCAAAAAGGACATCGGATGTCCACATCCGGACAAGTGCCGAAAATATTGCTTAATGTTTTTGATATGGACGAATACGCTTATGGAGATATTTTGAAAGTAGATTGCGTGTTGAAAATACCGGAAAACTTTTCCTCTGAATTCGATTACAAAATGTATCTGGCGAAAGACGGAATTTTTTACGAATGCCAAAAAACAAAAATGGAAAAGACGGGAAGAAATGAGGGGAGCGCGGTCTATAAATTTATTCTCGGCGTCAAAAACCGATTCAACGAAAAAATCGAGCGCCTGATTCCGTCTCCGGAAGCCGGGCTTTTGTCGGGTCTGCTTTTGGGCGGCGATTCCCTGCTTTCTAAATCTTGGCAGGAGCGGTTTTCCGTCACCGGCATGACGCACATTGTAGCGGTGTCGGGATATAACGTGACCATTATTGCCGAATATTTGATGCTGGCGGGAATAATCATTGGCCTTTGGCGCCCGCAGGCTTTCTGGTTTGCAATAGTCGGCATTGCTCTTTTTGTTTTTATGATCGGACTTCCGTCTTCGGCGGTTCGCGCCGGAGTGATGGGAGGACTGCTTCTTTGGGCGGCCAAAAACGGGCGGCTGGCCAATTCGCAAAACGCCATTATTTTTTCGGCGGTGGTGATGCTTCTTGTCAATCCTTTGCTTTTACGCTGGGACGTCGGTTTTCAACTGTCGTTTTTGGCGACCTTGGGAATTATTTATCTGTATCCTCTTTTTCAAAATAACCTGGTGAAAAATCACAAAGCCCTTGGAATAACCGAAATGTTTATTCTTACTATTAGCGCCCAAGCTTTTGTTTTGCCGATTATTCTTTTCAATTTTGGGAGACTTTCTTTGATTTCGCCATTGGCCAATGTTTTGGTTTTGCCGGTCATTCCCATAACGATGCTTTTTGGTTTCCTTTCAGCGCTTGCCGGTTTTGTTTTTACGCCGCTGGCCACGGTTCTCGCCTGGCTAAGCTATCTTCCTTTGAAATATGAAACGCTCGTCATAAAATACCTGGCCGGCCTCAAATACGCGTCAGTCGAAGCGGGGCTGGCTTGGTGGGGCGTGGTGATTTGGTATATAATTCTAATGATCACGGTAAAATATTTTTATGCCAAAGAAAAAAATAACCTATAGTCTTATCATTGTTTTGTTCATCACTGCCCTCATTCTCGCCGGCATAATTTTTTATTCCCAGTCTCGAAAGTTGAAAGTGGTGTTTTTGGACGTCGGGCAGGGAGATTCCATTTTGATATCCCGGGGGAGTAACCAAATTCTCATCGACGGCGGAGTGAGTGGGCAGAAGGTTTTGGAAAAATTGGGGGAATACGTGCCGTTTTGGGACCGGGATATTGAAATTCTTTTGGCGACGCATCCGGACGCCGACCATATCACGGGGCTTGTCGCGGTGATGGAAAAATATGAGGTTGGCGCGGTGATTGACAACGGCGTGGCAAGTCAGTCGCAAGTATACGCGAAATTCAAGGAAACAATCGAAAACAGAAAGATAAACGAAATAGAAGGACGGTCGGGGTTAAGAATAAAAATAGGTGAGGACGCGGAAATGGAAATTGTGGCGCCGGATGGAACGCAACCCAAAGATAATCCCAAAGACACCAACGCGAGCAGTATCGTCTCAAAACTTACTTATGGCGAAAACAAGTTTTTATTTACCGGCGATATTTCCTATGACAACGAGAAGGTTTTGGTAGACAGTTCGCGGGATATCCGGGCGGATTATCTGAAAGTTTCCCACCACGGATCTAAATACGCCACATCGCAAATGTTTCTCGACCGCGTCAAACCGCGCGCGGCCATTGTTTCCGTCGGCGCCGACAACCGCTACGGCCACCCCAGCCCGGACGTGATCGCGAGGCTGGAAGAAAACAAGATCGAGGTCAGAAGGACGGATCAGGAGGGAGATGTTGAATATAATTTTTGAATTTTTAATTTTGTAATTTTATAAATAAATTGTTAATTTTCAATTTCTAAACGATCCGCAATTTTTCTGTGTCTGAATTTTAAAATTGAATCATTGGAAATTTATTAAAAATTAAAAATTGGGAATTAAAAATTATAAGAATCCTGTTTTCTTGCCAAAGCCTCTATTTAGTGGTAAGCTCTGAATATCAGTAATAATCATCATTAAAGAATAATATTATGCCAGTAGCCAGACAAAGACACACGAAAGCCAGGCGCGATAGGGCGCGGGTATTCCTTAAACTCAAGGCGAAAAGTTTGATCAAATGCACCAATTGCGGCGCGGAGATTTTGGCGCACAAAGTTTGCGCCAAGTGCGGATATTACAAGGGCAAGAAAGTGGTGGACACGATGAAAAAGAAAAAACCACGAAAGCAGAGCTAATTTTAGCGAATGAGAGCGAATTTGCTAGTTGAGAATATTGGCTCACATTAGCTATCATTTGCTCGGCTTTCGCGAGTTGTTATTTATGGCAAATCGACACCTCTCACGTTCAATCGCGATGCAGTGTCTTTATGAATGGGATTTTAACGGTAAAGACACCGGCAAGATTGACGAGGCAATAAAAAAGAATATTGCCGAATTCGGACCGGGAATGGAAGACGTCAGTTTTGTGGAAAACTTGGTGAAAAGCACCATTGAAAACCAAAGCAAGATTGATCCATTGATAGAAAAATGCGCCCCGGAGTGGCCGTTGGAGCAAGTTACGGTGGTAGATCGAAACATTCTTCGTCTCGGTATTAACGAGTTGCTTTTCGGCAGTTATGAAGAAGTGCCGCCCAAAGTGGCTATCAACGAAGCTATCGAGCTGGCTAAATCCTTTGGCGGAGAATCGTCCGGGCGGTTTGTGAATGGCGTTCTAGGCACGATTTATCGGGAAATGGGGGAGCCGATGAAGGATGATGTGAAGAAGAAAAAGAAGGATAAGGATGTCCTAAGTGAGGAACGCGAAGTGAAAAAATAGCACTATAGTAAATTATTTTAAATCCCAATTTCAAAATCCAAATATCAAACAAAATCTAAATTTCAAATGTCAAATTTTTTGGATTTTAGGTTTTGAGCTTGATTTGAAATTTGAGTTTTGGACTTTGGATTTCAATATCCATGTTAGAAGATCTTGAAAAAAAGCTGGGAGTAAAATTCAATAATATCGAGCTTCTCCAACAAGCGGTGACTCACCGTTCGTATCTGAACGAACACCGGGGCTATAAGCTGGAACATAACGAGCGTTTGGAATTTTTGGGCGACGCGGTTTTGGAGTTGGTGGTGACGGAATATCTTTATAAAAATTATCCCAACCCGGAAGGCGAGCTGACCAACTGGCGGGCGGCACTGGTGAACGGCGAAATGCTGGCGAAAATCGCCGGAAGGCTGGGAGTGGAGGATTATCTTATGATGAGCCGCGGAGAGACTAAGGACAAAGGCCGGGCGCGGCAATATCTTTTGGCTAACGCTTTTGAATCCATCACCGGCGCGATTTATTTGGATCAGGGTGAAAAAGGTTACGATAAATGCCGCGATTTTATCATGAAAAACGTGGTATGCGAATTGCCGGAAATAATAAAACATAAACTATACATGGATCCCAAGTCCCGTTTTCAAGAAGTTGCCCAGGACAGGGTCGGTGTCACGCCGAACTATCGCGTGATGAGCGAATCGGGACCGGATCACGACAAGAAATTCGTAGTGGGAATATATCTCGATGAAGAATTGGTGGCGGAGGGCGAAGGTCAGTCCAAACAGGAGGCCCAGCGCAGCGCCGCGGAAAAAGGGCTGGAAGTGAAGGGATGGTAATCAGAACCACTGATTAGCACATGATTAAAATTATTTCACTGAATGGGAATAATTATGAGGTGGGTGCAAAAAATTTATAAAAATATCGGCGATATTTTTCGCTTTATATAAAAATAAAAAATCACGTGTTCTCAATAAAGTCAGTGAGAATCAGTGGTTCTGACAATGTTTCTAAAAAAACTTGAAATTTCCGGTTTCAAATCTTTCGCGTCGCGCACGACGCTGGATTTTTTGATTGGCGCGAAGAAAGGCGAGAATATCGGAATCACGGCCGTAGTCGGTCCGAACGGCAGTGGCAAATCCAATATCGCTGACGCCTTGCGTTGGGTGATGGGGGAACAGTCGATGAAAAATCTCCGCGGAAAGAAATCGGAGGATATTATTTTTGCCGGGAGCGGGAAAAAGGCCCGGCTGGGCAGCGCCAGCGTAACGCTGTACCTCGATAATTCCGACAAGAAAATGCCGCTGGAATTTTCCGAAGTTTCAGTGGCCAGAAAAATTTACCGCAGCGGCGAGAGCGAGTTTTTGGTCAACGGTTCCCGGGTTCGCCTCCAGGATATCGTGGATATTTTGGCCAAGGCCGGGGTGGGCAAACAATCTTACGCTATTATCAATCAAGGAATGGCCGACTCGGTTTTGAACGCCACGCCGTTTGAGCGAAGGAGTATAATCGAAGACGCGGCCGGAGTGAAAATCTATCAAATCAAAAAAGAACGCTCTCTGCGCAAATTGGAATCCACCCGGGAAAATTTGGACAAGGCTCGGGCTTTGACAGAAGAAATTAAACCGCACTTGCGATTGCTCAAGCGCCAGGCGGAGAGGGCGACGCAGGGCGAACATGTCGCTAAAGATCTTCGAGAAAAACAGACCATTCTTTTTTCCCGTCTCTGGTATGATTTCCAAAAAGAAAAAGCCGTTTTCAATGAAGCCAAAGAAGATATCGGCCGGCAGATGATGAATATCCAGCGGGAAGTGGACAAACTGACGGATGAAATAAACAATGAAAATAGGCAGGAAACCGGGAACGAGGAATTGCCGAAATTAGAAAACGAGTTGCGCCAAAAAAGAAATATTTTGAGCCAGTTGGACCGGGAGCTGATTGTGACGGAAGGACGAATTGAAATTGAAAAAGAGAAGCAGAAAAATATCCGGTTGATTGAAGCTATAAAAATAGAGAGCGTCTTGGTTGATTCTAACTACGTGAAAATTGCCCTGGAAGATTTGAAGACTGACCAGGAAAAGCTGATCAAGCGTTTGGAGGGAGTAGAAGATTTGGCGGAGTTGCAAGACATTCGGGAGTACGCCCGGGTTATCGGACAAAAATTATACGAGCTCAGATCAGACGTGGAGAAAGGCAGGGCGGAACAGAAGAACACTGAAAGCGGGCAGAATGACACGGAAATAAAAGAACAGCAGGCAAGGATGGATAAAGTTGAAAAAGAAAAAGAGGCGCAAGAGGCGATTATTTCGGAAATGGAAAAAAAGACAGGGAAGCTACGGGAAGAGATAAAAAAAATTGAGGAGTATATAAAAACTTTAGAAAAGAGAATTGAAAAAGAAGCGGCCGCGGACAGGGAGCGCCGGCAAAATTTTTTTGAAATAGAGCGAAAGCTTCGCGCTTCGACCGACGAGCTCAACAAGTTCAAGGATAACTTTAACGAAGCTAAAATCGCACTGGCGCGGGTGGAAGTGCGGGAAGAAGATCTTCGCTCCGATATCAAGGAAGAACTTAAGACAGAACCGGAAGAACTGGAGGCGGCGGAGGGGACGGTTGATCGGGCTGGGTTGGAACGCGATATCGCCAAATTAAAAACTCAAATGGAGCAGATCGGAGGAATTGATCCGATGGTGGTGGAAGAATATGAGGAAACCAACAAACGATTTGAATTTTTGACCGGCGAGTCGTCCGATCTTGAGAACGCTATCTTAAGTCTTAAGGAAGTGATCAAGGAGATGGATCAGAAGATTGAAAAGGAGTTTGCCGCGACCTATGAAGAAATCAATAAAGAATTTTCCAAATATTTCCGGATAATTTTCGGAGGCGGGAGCGCGCGATTGAATAAATCCAAAATCCAAAATCCAAAATCCAAAGTTAAAAATTTAGAAATAGAAGATGAAGGCGGGGTGGTCGATGATGCCAATGAATCATCGGACGGATTGAAAGGAAAAGAAGAGACGGAGCAAATCGGGATTGAGATTTCCGCTTGCCCGCCGGGCAAAAAAATCGCCAACTTGAATATGCTTTCCGGCGGAGAGCGGTCGCTGACTTCCTTGGCGCTGCTGTTCGCGATTATCTCGCACAATCCGCCGCCTTTTGCCGTGCTTGATGAGGTGGAAGCGGCGCTGGACGAAGCCAATTCCAGGCGTTTCGGCCGGATATTGCAAGAACTTTCCGGCAATACGCAATTCGTAACCATCACTCACAATCGCGAGACAATGCGCCAAGCCTCACTTCTTTATGGCGTTACTATGGGCGAGGACGGCATTTCCAAATTACTTTCAGTTAAACTAGATCAAATAGGCGCGGGAGGACGGATAATGAAATAAATTTAATTGTGTCAAGGTTTTGAAAAATAAAGAAAATCTGCTTGTTTATGCAGACAGAGATTTTTTTCTTTTTGTGAAAAGATCGGCCTTAGGGAACCAGCTATCCGGGCGCTAAAGTTGAACTTTTCGTAGGGCTGAAGAAGCATTCCCTTAAAGTTCAGCTTTTTACCAAGCTTACCCGGGAGCAAACGCGCGAGTATATTAATATAAAAACAAAAAAACGCCGGGCTGATCTGATCCTGGCGGTTTTTATAATAAATAAAAGAAGAAATTTTACGCTTTGGCGAAGGCGGTTTTGTTTTTGAGACATTCTTCAATCCGTCAAACCTTGCTTCCAACCTATTAACCTTTATTTCCAGTCTGTCAAAGCTATCGTTCAGATTGTCAAGACAAAAACTTGACAAACTGGGAATATGTGCTAGGATGATGAACCGCATGAAACACGCAACAATAATATGACGAATAGAATAACTAAAAACAATAATTTTCAGGAAAATCGGGCGAAAGAAAGGCCGGAGTTTTTGGCGTTGGCGGACAGCCTGATGAGCGGTCTTTCGGAACGGTCGCGCGAGATTATGATTATGCGATATGGCTTGGCCGGCGAGAAGGGTGAAACACTGGAACACATCGGCGCACATTATTCCATAACTCGCGAACGCGTGCGCCAAATCATCGCTGACGCGCTCAAAAATATTTCCCAAAAAGCGGAAAATCCTGATTTCAAAAAATCCGAGGAGAAAATAATTTTTACAATCGAGGAAAATGATGGTATAATGAAAGAAAGCGATATCGTTTCGCGATTGAACGCGGACGGAGCGGGCGAAGCCAATGCTATCAAGTTTTTTGCCGGCTGTTCGAAGAAGATATTTTTTGCCGGAGAGAAAGGCGAGATAGAAAAATCCTGGGTTGTTTCCAAGGATACTTTGGAAAGTGTTCGGGCGACCGGCGCCAGGGCGCGGGCGGTTTTGGAAAAAAGAAAGCGGCCTCTTTCCGACTCGGAAATTTTCGGCAGCGTTGCCAAGGAAATCGGGTTTTCGGAGAAGAAAGTGTTTAACTTTTTGAAAGTGTTTTCCGGGATAAAAAAGAGCCGGTTCGGCAAGTGGGGGATGCGTGATTGGACGGAAATCAACCCCAAAGGAACGCGGGAAAAGATTTATGTCGTTCTCAAGGAAACCAAAAAACCGCTTCATTTTACTCGGATTGCTTCTTTTATAGATAAATACAGGCTGGGAAAGAGAAAAGCCCATCCGCAAACGGTGCATAACGAGCTTATCAAGGATGATCGGTTCGTGCTGATTGGGCGGGGAATTTATGCCCTTCGCGAATGGGGTTATTCCGAGGGGACGATCAAGGATGTGCTTCAAGATATTCTGGCCGGCAGCGAAAAACCTTTGGATAGGGAAGAAATCCTGGCGCGTGTTTTCAAAGTTCGAAAAGTCAAAAAAACGACTGTGATGATAAACTTGAACAACGCGAGAGTTTTTGAAAAGAGAGGACAAGGGTATACGATTAGAAAATAGAAAAAGCCAAACATAAAAACAGAGTTGTTTATTCAAAATTTATATGAACAACGTTTCAGACATATTCATTGTCGTCAAGGCTTTTGGAGCGGCCATCTTTAATTTCTGGTGGGCCATTTTTCCGATAGCTTTTTTTTATATCTTCAAAGTGCTTTGGATAGATTATGTTGGTTGGTATTCGGAAGGCTCTTGGTATGCCAGTCAAAAGTGGACGGTTCTCGAAGTCTTTCCGCCGCGGGAGATTGAAAAAGGGCCGAAATCGATGGAATCTTTTTTTGTTGGTCTGACCGGAGTTTTGACTACCTACGACGTGTTCAGTGAATATATGAAAGGTTCCTGGTTTCATGACCGTTTCAGTATGGAGTTGGTGGGAGAAGAAGGGAAAATCCATTTCTATATTCGCACCCAGAAAAAGCATAGGAATATGGTGGAGGCGCAAATTTACGCCCAGTATCCGGACGCGGAAATCGTGGAAGTGGAAGATTATACCCAGAAGTTTCCCAAGATTGTTCCCAACCGCAGATGGGACTTGTGGGGTTCGGATTTTGAATTTGTTGGACCGGCGCCCTACCCCATCAAGACTTATGACTATTTTGAAGAGTCGATAACGGGTGAGATGAACGATCCGATGGCGGCCATTACGGAGGTCCTGGGAACGCTGGGACCGGGTCAGCATATCTGGCTGCAATATGTGTTGCAGCCGTTGTCGGAGAAGTGGAACATTGACAAAGCCCAAAAAGCGGTCGTGGACAAACTGACCGGCCGGACGACCGGAGCGGTTTTGGGACCATTGGATCATCTGCTGGATGTTTTTTCCAATCTGTGGGCGGGACTTTTCGCTCCGGTGGAATTCAAGACGACCGCCAAAAAAGAAGAAGCGCCTTTGGAATTTCGCCTTTCACCCATTGAAAAAGAGCGTTTAAAAGCGGTGGAAGAAAATTTAGGAAAAAGCTCTTTTAAAACCAAGATGCGAATGATTGTTTTGGGAAAGAAAGAAGTTTTCGACCGGGCGAAAATCGGCGCGTTTATCGGAGCAATTAAACAATTCAACGATATCAATTTTAATAGTTTTAAACCTAATGACATCAGCAAGACCTACGCCAATTTCGTTTTGAAAAAAGAACGGCTGGCTTTCCGGCAGAGGAAAATATACAATCGCTACAGAAACAGGAATATGGACGGAGCGCTGATGGTTTTTTCCACTAAAGAGTTGGCGACTTTGTATCATTTTCCGGATATGGGCGTGAAGTCGCCGGCCATCATTCGAACGGAATCCAAATTGGGAGCCGCGCCGGCAAATCTACCGGTTGGCGAATGAAGTTACAAATGCAGACTAATGATTACAAATAATAATATAGGGATAGACGAAAAACTGAT
>MFSF01000020.1 GCA_001784815.1 Candidatus Moranbacteria bacterium RIFOXYA12_FULL_44_15 | reverse complement strand
AACTGGAAATCGCGAAGGCATTTTTCATAACGTTTCGTAATTCGTTTATTTCGTAGTTCGTAAATTACTTCGAAAGCATTATCGTCCTCTTATACAAATCCAGATTGTCCAAGGCAATGCCGATTCCTTTGATGACGCAAAAGAGCGCTTCGTCGGCCACATAGCACGGCACGCCGATGGTCTTGGTGATAAGAGCGTCAAGATTGCGAATAAGCGCGCCGCCGCCGGAAAGCACCATTCCTTTGTCCATAATATCGGCCGCCAATTCCGGCGGAGTTTCCTGCAAAACTTTTTTTATGGCATTGATGATTTCACGCAGCTCATCCTGGATGGATTCCGTCACTTCATTGGAAGAAATTTTAACGGTTTTCGGCAAACCTCCGGTGAGATCGCGCCCGCGGACATCCAAATATTCTTCCTTAACCTGCGCGATAGCCGAACCGATTTTTATCTTGACATCTTCAGCGGTGCGGTCGCCGATCGCCAAGCTGTATTTTCTCTTGATATAATCGGCAATCGCCTGATCGATTTTGTTTCCGCCCACCCGGGCGCTGGTCGCCGCCACGATTCCTCCCAAAGATATCACCGCCACTTCCGACGTTCCTCCGCCGATATTGATGATCATATTGCCCGAAGCCGTGTGAATGGGGATGCCGGCGCCGATAGCCGCCAGCATCGGCTCCTTGACGACATAGGCCGCTTTGGCTCCCGCCCGCACCGCCGCGTCCACCACCGCCCGCCTTTCGGTTGAAGTAACCCCAGCCGGGATAGAAACCAATATTTCCGGACGGACAAAACGGAATTTTCCGCTGACTTTATTGATGAAGTATTTGAGCATGGCTTCCGTTATCCGGTAATCGGCAATCACGCCGTCCTTCATCGGACGGCTGGCCATAATCGTATCCGGGGTGCGCCCCAGCATTTCTTTAGCCTCGTTTCCCACCGCCAAGACTTTGTTTTCCGCGATTGAAATCGCCACCACGCTCGGCTCATTGGAAACAATGCCGCGCCCCGGCACAAACACCAAAACATTGGCGGTGCCCAAGTCAATTCCTATTTTTCGTACTAACATAATTTTTTGTCATACTCTTATCAACATTATCTCCGCCCCCAATTTGCCCAATCGATCCTCCAGTTTTTCATAACCGCGGTTGATGGAATAGACGTTGCGAAGAGTCGATTTGCCGCTCGCCGCCAGCATTGCCACCAAAATTATGGCGGCCGGGCGGAGCGCCGGCGGACACATCATATCCGTCCCTTTGAGTTTCCCTGGCCCGTCAATGTAAACCCGATGGGCGTCAAGTAGTGTCACATTCGCCCCTAATTTATTCAACTCAGAGAAATAAATTGCCCGATTTTCATACACCCAGTCATGGATAAGCGTCCGGCCCTTGGCTTGCGTAGCAACAGGAACAAAAAATGGCAGATTGTCGATATTTATTCCGGCTGAAGAAGGAGCCGCTGGATGGATTTTTTCTTCCAGAGCGGTCAACTTGGAAGGATAGGTTTCAATATCAACCAATTTTGTCTTTCCGTTTCTAGATAGGTACTCTTTGCCAGCCTTGTATTTAAATCCCATCTTTTCCAATTTCAAAAGTTCCAGCTCCAAAAAATCAATCGGACAGCGTTTTATTAACAATTGGCTGTTTGTGGTAGCCGCTAATGATAAAAAGAACATAGCTTCGATTGGATCTTCGCTGATTTCGTATTCTATATCTTTGTTTATTTCTTTCACTCCTTCAATTTCCAGCGTCATCGAACCGATTCCCTTGATTTTCACACCCATTTTTTCCAGAAAAAAACAGACATCTTGGACCATATAGTTAGCCGAGGCCAGTTTGATGGTTGTTTTTCCGGGAATTTGCGCGGCGGCTAGAATAGCGTTTTCCGTCGCCGTATCCCCCGCTTCATACAGAACTATTTTTTGACCCGGTTTCAGATCGCGAGATTCCACAACAAAGCCTTTCGGTCCAACCCTGATCTTTATTCCCAAATTTTCCAAAGCGAACAAATGCGGTCTTACCGTCCGACTGCCCAAGCGGCAGCCTCCGGATTGCGGAACAGAATATTTTTTCAAACGGCCAGCCAATGCCCCAATTATCAAAATAATCGAGCGGGTCCTTTCCGCCGCTTGGCGGTCTATTTTTTCGATATCCAGTTTCTTTGGCGGAATAACAACGATGTTCCGACCTTTTTTCTCAAACTTTACGCCAATGCTTTCCAGTACTTCTAGGAGCCTATTCACTTCCTCGATCTGGGGAACGTTTCTCAAAGTAGTCTTGCCCCGATTGATAAGCGACCCTAAAAGTACCGCTACCGCCGCGTTCTTGGAGCTGTTGATAATCACCTCTCCTTTCAGTTTTTTTCCGCCGACAATTTCAAAATTTTCCATTGTTTTTACTTTAATAAACTGAATAGCCATACCCAATATACACTAAAAGCGGTTGGAAATCAAATCCAAGCCGCTTTTGCCCTAAGCCACTGTCTTCCAACAACCTAGAGAAAACCTCCTTCAACTTTCACCAGAAAATTTACTTACCGTTCCGAACGAATTTCCGGCAATTCGTTCTTTCATTCGCAATCCTCCTGGCTATTGATAGTATTCCAAAAATATCTTCCCGACTCCCGGATTATTTCCTTAGTCGTAAGATTTTCATTGACAAACGTGCCTGCCGCCATCCCATCTCCTCCTATTTCTTTAATAGTTTTTGAAACACCACATATCTTTTTAGGACCTGCCCAGCTGTAGCCCACCACTTTATATCCGTCCCTTTTCAACATTTTTATATCTTTAAAGTCTCCTTGATTAAAGTAATCAAAATTGTTCATTACTATATCCCGAGGAAGTCCGGAGAATTCCTTGTCCGACGGGCTGTTTTTTCTCAATTTAGCATACTCAGCATCTCCGTGCATCGGATTATAGCACTTTAATTTTTCTTCACTGGGATCCAAAAGCATATTGCTGTACATCCACATCTGCCATTTAGGATAGTCTTTTTCCAACAAGTCATTTTTTATCTTCATCACATCAAAACGAAAATCCGTGGCATTCACTACTATAGCCCGTCTGCATTTCAAATAATGATCCAAGTTTTTTTCACAATCCGCGTATATCGGATCTCTCTCGCATCCAGAAGCGGAACTGGGTTCATTTGTCAAAGCTTCATCATGTCCAATATGAAAACGTTTCAGAGCATCCTTGTTTTTCCCGGCATATTTTTTTGACACATCCAATACTTCTTTCACAACCGGAAAAACCAAATCTTCGTAACCTTTGCCGCCATTTAACGCTGAAAGCTTCTTAGGATCATAACTTGAACTCCCGGGTATCATAATGTCCGGATAACACTGTTTGAAGAATTTGTCCTGATGAGTAAGTAACTGGATTTGAGGTATGACATCCAAGCCATTTTGATTAGCGATATCGAAAACTTCTTTGAGTTCGTCCACTGTCAAAACTTTATCTTTGTTGGACTCGCTATAAAGAGGCATACAATTATTTCTCCAGTTCTCCTCGACGCTCTTGAGTTTAACGCCATCAGTTGAGACTGAGGCTATAATAGCGTTAAATTGATGTTTTCGAGCTTCCCGGATAAAACCTACTTTTTCATCTATCGCTTTCTTCTTTTCCTCGGGGGATTCCGCTTTAAGATTTCTGAAATTCAGCCACAAAACCCGCTCCTTGTGGTAGGGATAATCAAGATAAAAGCCAGATTTGAAACCTTTTTTATTTTGAGCGTGATTTTGGACGGTTGTCATGCCATGAAGCAGTCCTGGGAAATAGTACGAATACACCTTTATTTCTTTTCTCTTTGAATTGGCAATGATAAGATATGATTCGTAATTTTTCCTCAACCCCTCCACCATTTCTTTGATATCATCTTCGGGAAGGATCCATTTGTTTTCGCGCGCGTATTCGTTAATAACGGATCTCGCTTCATTGTCTTTCCAAGCGACTTTATTTACTTCTATTGCCGGCGCTCTATTTGGAGCAAGCGACAAGGTTGTGATGAAATCGGTATAGCTGTCTTCGTAATTGGATTCGACCCTGTCCATGTTGAAAATGATATTCGAGCCGGAATCATCTTTTTTCGAAGGAATAATTTTCTGATCCTCATATATAATCCCTTTTTTCATGGTTGGATATCCATAATCGACATATTCAGCGTCAATGTCAATATCTATCTGAGATTTGAGTTTGCCAGCTCGAAGATTGGCGGCATCGGAAAACTGCTGCCACTTCTCATATACAATCCATCCGGAAGACACCAGGACACCCAAAATAAATACTGCCGCAAAAATAATTTTCCCCTTCGTAAGCGTGCTCTTCTTAATGGCAACCAAAGCTTTGCTTAGCCACGGTCTGGTATCTTCGATTGTTTTTTCCAGTTCTTTTTTGAGATAATTTTTTTCTCGCATATTTTTTTAATGTTTATTTTTTTAGTCCGTCAATTTTTCATAGTTGTCCGCCCAATACAGCACTTTTTCGCCATTTTTCTTCAGACCGAACAATTTTCATTCAAAGAGAGTTTTATAATTTTTCGACCAATAAACAATTGTATTGTAATAACCCGAACTAAAACTTCCCAGATAATTAACGGATGCTTTTTTTATGGCCGACGAACTGTCGGACGTAGCGCCGGCTCCTCTGAGCTTTATCGCCATAGCCATTACTCCGTCAGTGAGACTCCAGGGATTCGGTTTGCCATTTCCTGTTTTGGCTGTTATTCGCGACTCGTAGCCTTTCCATACGTCAGACATAAACTGCGCCACGCCCATTGCTCCTCCTTGACCCACATAGCCGCTGGGAGAACAAGATACTTTTTTATCCTTGCTATAACCCAAACTTTTCACTATATCGTAGAAAAGGTCTTGTCTTTTATAAAGCAAATCGATGGACGCCTGCCAGTTTTTGTTTTTTTTCAAAAGCGATTTGTAGCGCGCCACGGCAACTTTCTCCACGTCCTTGTATGTGCATTGTCCGGTATTTTTCCCTAAATTTGTTTCTGCTTTAAGAAAACCGTAAAGCACCCCCTTCGGCACGCCGGTTTTATCGCTGGCAAACTCCACCGCTTCGCGAATATTTTTGGCGCTGTACGACGTTCCGGTTAGCGCCAGCAAATCGCTCTGCAATTCAGCCAATTTTTTTTGCAACTCCGCGATTGTCGCCTTCGTTTCAACGATATCTTCCACTATCTCGTTTTTTTCGACTTGCTTTATCGCGAGAAGCTTTTGATGATTTTCTTTTTTTTCCGCTAATTCCTCTTTAGCCCCGCCAAGTTCGTCTTTTGCCTGGTTAATATCTTCCAAAATTAATAGAACCTTTTCTTTAACGGAAAGCATCTGATCGAAGTTTTCCGACATATCACTTATGCTTTTCTCGCCGGCCATCAATCCCAAAAGCGGATCCTGTCCGCTCACGTACATTTCCTGAACATAGCTTTCCAGTATTTTCTTATTTAATTCAATCCTTTGCTCCAAATTTTCTATCTCTTTTTCCTTACGGCTCATTTCACTCTCAGTTTTGTTTATAAGACTGGCGGTGGTATTTATTTGCGAGCTCACGATTTGATTCGCGCTCTGAAGATTATTATAATTCGCGGTTTCTTCCTTAAGCTGTTTTTCGGTTTTATTTATGGATTTTTCATAATCCTCCGCGTCATCCGCCGCCCGAACGGAAACGGCAAAAAATCCCGCATCGACCGAAACGAAAACGGCAATCAGTATGGATAAAATTATTATTTTGATTTTCATACGGCTGTCCGTATTATATCTCAAAAAAAATCTTCCCGCCATCAACAGTTATCAACAGTTATCCGTTTATTCATTCCGAAACAACTTTCATTTTGACGTTTTTCGCGTCTTTTCCAAACAAACCGCCTTCTTTTCGTCCCATTTGCCAAGAAAAACCGTATTCTCCGGGCGCGCTTGGCGCGAAAACTTCAAAAGTAAAGGTCTTAGTCTGCCCGGGAGCAACCGCTTCGCCGGGAGCAAGTTCTATCTCGGTATTCCATATTTTTTCCTTGGTTCCCAAATGGTAACCCCTCTCTTTCGTCCAAACAGAGCCGCCGCTATTTTTCACGGCAATTGAAATTTGGTAGCGGTAACCGACTGTCATTTCTTCCGGAACGATCCGGCTGACGAATTCGAAATCGTCTTGGCCGCTATTTTCCGGCGCTTTTTCCGGCGCGACAATTTCTTTTTCTTTAGCTTCAACGGGAGGAGCATCGCCAGTTTGGACAACCGCCGTATTTTCTTCTTCCGCGGCTTCCCCGCTATCTTCAGGAACAACCGCCGCGGCTTCTTTTTCAGCAGATATTGCTTTTTTCAAAATGGCATTGAATCCGTCTTCATCGCGGCAGGAATATTTGTTTGAAGCGGCGTAATAATTGGAAGCCGGACCCTTGCAACCCACTTCGTCGTTAATTACCGCGAGATACGGGAGCATAAAACCCATATCCTTAGCCGTAAAAAATTCATGCATATTTTTTGCAGTTTCAATTCTTTCAGTTTTATCCATCTGGGCAAAGATGCTCATATCGTCATTTTTGAAACCACTCCAATCAAAATTCAAGATGACATCATTGGCGCGGGAAGAAAATTCGGGATGCCACAGAAGCGCCCAGCAATAATCCTTATTTGACCAGCCGGAAAAGCACGGCCCGTCTTCCAATTGTCCTTTGGAATTTTCACCCACGCCGCCTTCGATATAATCAAAAATAGCCAGGTAATCAGAGTCGGTAATGTTATTGGTTTGCGCCCCGATAACAATCGGCTGGTTTTTTTGAACGGCATACTTTCTCATATCCGCCACCACATCTTCCGCCTTGGAAAAAGCCGATCCGCTATTATCTTGAAAATGGATTTGCCCGAACAAAAAAGTTTGTACGCCCGCGTCAATGGCTTTTTCGGTAATATATCTCAAATACGCCCGGTATTCTTTGCTTGCCATATCCGCCTTGCACGTTCCTTCTCCCCAAAATCCTTGGCTTTTTTTGCGGCACATTTCGGAAAAATCAAACTTTCTTTTTTCGTCCGGGTAATAATAATCGGCGTTGGGGTCAATGGCTTCCGCCAAAAACATTCCGTAAATCATATCCTTCTTTTTTATTTTGCTGATATTTTTAGAAATCAACTCAAAATTCGGAGGAGCCAGCCACGTTTCGATAGAACGATGGAGATAAGCGCATTCCGACCGATTTATCATTTCGATTAAGCCCTGCGTATCCCCGCCGGAGCCGGTCAAAAGCCCGTCGGCCACGCATCCTTTGGACTTCATAATCGACATAAGCGGAGATTTTATCCGGACGCTGGCCGAAGAACGGGTTTCCAACCGTAGATGAATGATCCACGCCAGCGCCGCCAGCGCCCCGATAACAAACGCCAAAACAAAAATAGCCTTCCACATCTTTATCCGAATTTTTTTTATAAAAACCAAATCCCGCTTCCAAAAAGAGCCGGCATCCTCCACCAGCCGGTCGATCTCGCGCTTTTTTTCTTTTTCATTTTTCCCGCTCATCTTGCGACGTTTTAGGGTTGCTGATAATACTTGGCGCCGGAAGATTTCTTTATCTTAACCGAAACATTCCAAATCAAAGCCGCGGCGACTCCAGTAATAAAAGCGATAAGGAAAATTCTTTTCCAAGTCTTGACATCGACCGCCCTAATCAGAACAAAAGTCTTTTCCCAAAAAGTCCGGACTTCTCCGATCAGCTCGTCAATCTCCCTCGGCTTTCCGGCGGCTATTTGATTGGCAAGCGCGCTGATGGTTTCATTGCCGCTTTGCATAAGTCCGACAATGTCCATAAGAGTAACGATTCCCAAAAGATTCCCTTTTTCGCCGGCCACCGGCCAAGTGTTGAATTTGGTTTCCTTCATCCGCGCGAGAAGCGCATCCACTTCCCAATCGGGAGAAGCCGTTAGGCAATCCGGCGTCATGATGTCCGCGGCGCGGGCGTTCAGAATTTTCCTGATTTTTTCTTCCTTATCCCGCGGCAAATTATCGACAGTCCTCACGTCTTTGAGAAAATTTATATAAGAAGGCAAAAACAAGTTGTCAGAATCTTTTATGTAAAAATCATCTTCCGTGATAATTCCGACCACTTTGCCGTTTTCCAATACCGGCATCCCGTGGAAGCGATGCTGGAAAAGTATCCTGGCTACTTCGGTAACTTTCGTGTCCGGCGTAACGGAAGTTACATCCCCCGTCATAATGTCTTTGACTCGCATAATTTTTTTATTTGTTAATTAACTTTTAGCTCAGTTCTATTGTATCAAAAAAATGAGAAAAAAAACAGAGCCTCGCGAAAATGCAGGCTCTATTGAAATACCCTTGGTCATCCAGCAAGCTCCACAACCAATTTTTCTTGATTCAGTAACAGTTTTTCTATTTCCCGCCGCCATCGCCTCCCCCCTCCCCTTCTCCCGCGCCGGAAGATATGCCGGAACCGTCGCCGTCAGAAGACGATCCGGTTCCCAGACTGGTGTCAGCCTCGCCCATATCAACTCCAAAATCCATCGAAACCACACCTGTTTCGTCATCCACGGATATGCTGCCGCCCACAATATCTCCGCTTCGCCCCACAGGATCCCCCTTGGATCCCTGACCGTCTTCTCCAACAGCGCCATTGGACGTGGCCGCAAAATCATCCAGTTTTTCAACCACCCAAACCCTGGGACACCAAATTTTATTTTCTTTAAGCAACTGGGAAAGCTTGTAACTTCCGCTATACGTGAGTAGTTCGGAAAACTTTTCATCACAAGAATTAGCGTCAAAATTTTTATCTGTAACAACACTTATGGATCTGGGACTCAGAAAAAATATATTATCTCCATCATCCCTGCCTCTGTAATCAGACATATAATCGTATTTTCTTCCTATTACTCTACCCTTGATTCTGATTCTATCTTCATCCCGAACATAGGTAAGCACCCGCTCAGGATCAGGGTTTTTGCCAAAGTTTTGAGCCTTCAGACGTTCGTCAAAAATTTTGTTTACTCCCGCGTCAGCTGTCTTAACAACAAAAAATTGCTTATCACTCATCAACTTATAGTAGAAAGAGTTCGGTTCAACGCACAAGCCGCTTTTTTTATCGCAATCATAGCCGGAAGGACACCCACACTTGTCGCACTTTTGGTCTCCCACTTTTTCGGAACAATAGAAAGGCTTAATTGAGGAACAGGATCCCCTGAAGCGTTCTTTATTATAAAAACATTCCCAGAAATACCCGGGTTCTTCTCCGGGATCTATACATTTTTTAGTTTCACTGTTACAAACCTCGCCCTCCGGGCAACCGCAAATATCACACCTCTCCGATTTAATCCTGTTAACATTGCAAAAGGAAGGACCGTCATCAAGACAAAGCAAAGGTTCATCGCAATCCGGCGACACGTCTCTTTTCTTATCACTCTTGGCGGCATCGGCTGACTCACTTTCTTTAAAAGCGATATCAAAATCCATCTTCTTAAGTTCATAGAAAACCACGCCTATAGCGATAACCATAGAGAAGACTCCCAACAAGATCAGAGCTGCTTTGTTTTTGTTAGTCATTTTTTTTATTTTAACCAAATTATAAAGTCAACTTTATCATATCATTCTTTTCTGATTCATTCCAATTCCGGATTGTGGATAACTTTAAACCCGGCTCAGCGCCGGGTTTAAAAATGAGTAATGCGGTTCTCTCCGGCTATTTTTTCTTCTCCTCCTTCTTACCCTCCTCTTCGGTCGGAGCGGTTTCTTTGACCACGCCTTCGACTTTGGTCACATCAGCTTCGACTTTTTCTTCCAGCTTATCCAATTCCGCTTCGGAGCGGGGAGGAGTCACAAGCGCCACTACAGTTTCCGGCTCAAGATCAATCTTGACCTTGTCGGAAATATCCAAATCTTTGACGCAAATATGGTCATCAAAAGTTTTGAGAACTGAGATATCCACCTTGATTTCCGAAGGCAGGTCGGCCGGCAAGCATTTTACTTCGATTTTATCGATATTTTTCACCAGGATACCGCCCGATTCCTTGACCGCTGGCGATTCTCCGACATATACCAATTCCACTTCGGTTTCAATTTCTTCATCCATTCTGATCCGGAAAAAATCAACATGGAGGCAATTTCCACTAACAGGATCATTTTGAATGTCATAGATAAGGACGTTATGTTTTTCTTTGCTTCCCTCCACTTCAAGTTCAATTACCGTGCTTTCTCCGGACTTTTTGACCAACTTTGAAAAATCAAAATTGTTTACCCAGATGCTTTCCGGCTTGATTTCCTTGCCATAAACCACCCCGGGAATCATTCCTTCTTTTCTGCCTTTGTTTACTTTGCGTCCAAAAACATTTCTGATTTTGGATGCCAACTTGATTTTGTCCATAACTTTTGCGCTCTACCTGAAATTTACGAACTACGAAATGAGCGAAATACGAAACTCTAGCACCGTTTTTTTTTCGTATTTTCGTATTTCGTAAAGTTTCCTCTCAAGCGAAATAATGATTAAATCACCAATTCCATGATTTTAGCATAAACAAGCCGTAAGTCAACTACCCTTCACCCTTCTTAAATAAATACTCTGCATAATTCCCGACGCGGCCAAAATTGCGACCAGCGAACTTCCTCCATAACTCAAATAAGGCAGCGGGACTCCCGCCACCGGCATCACCCCGATGTTCATGCCGATATTGACCAGCATTTGGAAAGCGACCATAATAATTATCCCCACAGCCATAAGATAACCGAAATTATCCCGCGATGTCCTGGCAATTTCCTTCATCCGAAAAAACAATATTCCAAAAAGAACAAAAACCGTCCCGGCTCCAAAAAAGCCCAGCTCCTCGGAAATAACCGCGAAAATAAAATCCGTATGCTTTTCCGGCAAAAAGTTCAGCTGGGATTGCGATCCGTGTCCCAGTCCCTTCCCCATCGCCTTACCCGATCCCACCGCCACTATGGATTGAATGACGTTATAGCCGCTGCCTTGAGGATCCTTTTCCGGCTTTATGAAATTTATTATCCTCTCTTTCTGGTAACTCTTAAGCAACGACCAACCGGAGATTGAAGCCATGGCGCCAATAAGAATAATCGCGGCAATATTTTTTTTGTTTATTTCCGAAGCTAAAAGCATCGCCATCCAGATGACGCCGATAACCGCCGCCGAGCCGAAATCAGGCTGCTGAAGAACCAAGAATACAGGAATTAAAACTAGCGCCAGAGAAGAAATGATCCGGGTGGCGGAACTCAATTCGGATTTTTTCTTGCTCAAAAAACGAGCCACGAAAATAATCAGCACCAGTTTGGCAATTTCCACCGGCTGAATATTGAACGACCCGATCCCGATCCAGCCGGTCGTGCCCCTGACAGTACGCCCGAAAAATATCACCAAAGCGAGAACCGCCAACAGGCCGAAATAAAGCTTGGTAGAGAATTTACCCATCACCCGATAATCATAGAAAGCCAGTCCAAACATAAGAATGGTACCAATAGCGCAAGAAATCATTTGCTTTCTGAAGTTCGCGGAGTTGAAAACCGAACCGTCGAAAGACGTGCTGTAAAGAGCCAAAAAGCCCAAAGCCAAAAGCAAAAAAACCGCCAAGTTCATTATCCAATCAAGCTGCCATAACTTTTTCATAGACATAAGACTTGCGCAAGCCTATCAATACTTTTGAAACGCACGCGTTCTGAAATTGTTTTTCAAAAAGACCTCCGAGCTGAAAATATTCACTTCCGGCTGGACATCCACGGCGCTCACGTCCCCGGAAAAGCTGCCGGGCCATTCGACCTCAAATCCCCTTTCATCTCCCGACCTCACCGTTCTCATTTCGGTGGAATTTACCGCCAGCACTTTTCCGGAGGAATCCCTGAGCACCACCCTCAAAGTTATCAGGTCGAAATCATACGGACTTTCGTTTTTCAAAAGTCCGACGGCCTGGGAAAAACCGACGCCCGAAGTGATTTGTTCGTATTTTTTGTTGACTATCTTCAGATTCGGTTCTTCAAAAAAATCAATGAACTCGACCCATTCCGCTTCTTTCAATTTCATTTCAGCCGACGCGGGACGGTTTTGGGACAAGATATTGTTTTCTACGATATATTTTCTCTCTCCGGGAAGGATAAAATTTTCTCCCGTCTTTTGGGAAATAACATTTCCTTCAATGTCTTTGAAGATGGTTTCATAATAAAATTTTCCCGTGCCGAGAGTGCCGTTCGGATTTTCCAACGTCGCCCAAAAATCATATTCCCCCAGCGCTCCGCTATCCAGAAAGCCGTAACTAATAACTTTCAAGTCGAGCGCTTTCACCTTATCGCATTTCTTGCAAACTCCCCCACAATCAATTTCTTCTTCGTTTTGATTTTTGACGCCGTCCAAACAGGTTTCTTCGGCCTTGAGAAAAGAATAAACGCCGAAAACAACCAGCGCCAGCAAAAGCAGATAGACAACTATTATTATGATTCTTTTTCGCGCGTATTTTTCCATGTTCGTATTTTAGCACAATAAAAAAATGCCATCAATCGGCATTTTATTATTTTGAATCCATGATTCCCGGCACTGGCTTACTCTCGCCCTTGCGAGCTACCATCAGCGCTGACAGGCTTAACGGCCGAGTTCGGAATGGGATCGGGTGTGACCCTATCGCTAGAAGCGCCGAGAATTATGAATTCAAACAACACAATTAAAAAGCATTTATAACGGGAGAAAAAAACATAAACATCGCGACTGTAACCATAATCACCCCGAAAATAGTCAAGATGAAACGAAAACTCTTTTTATATCTATCCATGTTTCGCTGTTTGCGAATGAAGATACAAATTTTGACGAATTTTTACAAATTATTCGTAATAATTCGTTTTTTATTCGTAACTTCATTCGCATTTAGAGACTGCTAACTGCTAACTTACTAAATCAAGAGAGATAATGTTCAATTTATTAGTATCTCTCGGCTCAACGGATCACTCCGCTTTCACCTGAGACCTATCAACCTGGTCATCTTCCAGGAAATCGTA
>MFSF01000019.1 GCA_001784815.1 Candidatus Moranbacteria bacterium RIFOXYA12_FULL_44_15 | reverse complement strand
GTCCCAGAAAATCAAAGAGAACTTTGGCGGTCAAGATATAGGCGAAAGGCAAGATGGGGAACAGGTGGCGAAAACCGATGTTCAGGTTTCCGGTTATGCTGACATAAGCGTAGAGAAAGACGAAAGCGGACATCGAGAGGACGGCGATGTTGTGCCGGATAAAGCTTGAGAAAGCTTCCATTTTTTCTCCGGTTTGGAAAGAGCGGAAAAAATTTCGAAAATTGTTTCCAAAAGAAATGAAGACAGCCAGGAGCATAAAAAACAAAATGGCCAGCGGTTCCTTGATGGCGAAAACAGTCGGGAAATAGGCGGGGAAGGCGGTGGAAGAAACTTCTCGCATAAAATAGGCTCCGTTACCGCCGGCCACCCGGCGGAAAACATAGCCGATGCCTTCGCCGAATATCGCCAGCGGGCGGGTCGCCGCATTTTCATTAAGACCATGCAAGACTTTTCGCGTATAAACTTCCTTGATGTTTTGCGTTTGTCCCGGCGGGAAATTGAAATCAATGGCTTTGGCAACTGTTTCTCGGGACATTTTGAGGGTATTTATAAAATACAGCGCCCAAACGACAACCAGAGAAAAAAGAAATACCAAAAAACCTTTGGCGCAATATTCCGCCAGCTTTTTCAGTTTGAACTTCCAAACGCTTGTTTCTTTTAAATCGCGGTTTCTTCTCGCCAGCGGATAAACGATTGTCGCGAGCGCCAAAACAGGCAGACCGATCATAAAAGAGAACTTGGTGAGTTGCAAAAGTCCCAGAAAAAGTCCGGCCAGAACGACGTTTTTCCAAGCGGGTTCTTTTATAAAGCGCAGGTAAAAATAGAAGGCGAAAGTGAAAAAAGCGGCGGCGCCCAGATCAGTCGTGACAAAATGGTTGTGGCCCAAGATGTTGGGGTCGAAAGCGTAGAGTGTAAGCGCGAAAAGCCCGGCGGAAATTCCAGCCAGCTTCCGCGTCCAATGAAAGATGAACCAGCCCAAAAGAAGAGAGAGAAGAACGATAGGCAAGCGCGACCAGAAAATTATTTGGTCGGGATTGTTGCCTGACGCGTAAAGCAAACTCCGCCCGGCCGCCCATTGCCCCTCGTCCCATTTCCCGGGCAGTTCCCCGGTCCAAAAAGGCTGGTTTGTGTTGAAATTCAAGCCGAGAAAAAGGAGCGGCAAGCCGGCCAAATTCTTGATAAGCGGCGGATGCTCAGGATTGAGGCGGATTTCCTGTTTGGCCACATAGGAATAACTGGCGCCGATATGGGCGGTCTCGTCAAAAATCGCCGTGTCGTTCCAAGCGTTGAGAAACGATACCGCCGCCATAAACAATAAGATTACGGCGATCAGGATTTTGTAGTGTTTGTCAAAAAAGATTCGCATAACTTTTGTTTTGGGAAAATATTATTTCATTTTTAGTTCAAGAAAGTATCCTCCGCCTGGTTTATCGTGGGTATAAGTATTTATGCCGGGAAACATTTGCTTTAATTTCTGCAAATAAGGTTCCGCGGGATCGGTCATTATGATTATAAAATCATCCGTTTTGGGTTTTATATGTTCGATATGAACCGGCCAGACGTAAAAAACATTTTCGGTTTTCGAGGTTTCAACTTTTACGGGTCGGCTGGGGTATTCATCCGCTACGAGATATTTTTCCGTGGAACGGGGAAGACCGTTGAAATAGCCGCTTATTTCCCTCAAATGACGATCGAAAGCTTTGGCTGTTTCGATTTTTTTCGCCCAAACAAGGTGGTATTTAACAGAATTGAAAAGACCGATGAAAATAAACATTAAGATAATAAGACCAAAAACAGTTTTCTTGTACAAAAGTGTTTTATCTTCCGTTTTCCCTAAAATATAGTTGAAAGCTAAAGCGGCGAAAATAAAAACAACCGGAAGCGTGCCGATGGCGCGAAGGCTATGAGGATTGCCTTCATATCCCATTACCTCGGGAATAAGCATCACGAAGAACCAAACCGTCAAAAAAACATACACTTCAAGTTTTTGATCGCGGACTTTTTTTCCGAATCGGAGGACGAAGAGGTGGAATGTTTTCAGAAGGGAATATATAAAGCCGAAGAGAAAAGCAATGCCGGTTAACGGATCCAGCAGAGCGTAAGGAGGAAAATTGTGGCGCCAATTCTGATCGCCCCAAAAGTTATATTTGGCAAGACTCAGTCCGAAAGTTTTGAGAAAAGTTTTGAAAAGATGCCCTTGGTTTATTTCGGGATTGAGAATGGAAATATGTCCCGTGCGCGATTCCCAATATTCGGGGTGGGCGACAAAAAAAGTGTAAAACATGGGACCGGCGGATAAAGACGCGAAAGCTATGAAGACCAGAATCGATGTCCAATATTTTTTCAAAAAATTTTCTCGGGTGATGATCAAGGCGAAAAACATGGCAATCAAGATAAGGGGGGCGATTCTGAAGGAAATATAGGTATGAAGACCGATGCCGAAGATAAATCCGCCAATGGCGAAATTATGCCATCTTTTCGTCCGCAAGCCTTTCCAGAGGAAATAAAAGGAGAAAGACAGAATGGCCGGAACCATATTGGCGCGGAAAGAAATACGGGAGAAATTGATGGCCCAAAAAGAAACGGCAGTAAGGAAGGCGCTTATGAAACCGATTCTTGAATTTGAAAAAAGCTCTTTGGCGAGAAGATAAATTCCTCCTATTGCCAGCGTGCCGAAAATTATGGAAGGAAGTTTTAGGGTAAAGGCAGAAACGCCGAAAAGTTTGAAACACAGGGCGATCAAATTCATAAACAAACCTTCGCGCCCCTGGTTGCCGGGATAAAACCACTGGTATTGCCCGGAAGCGTTGGCTGTCATGGCATCTATCCCGTTCTCCGCTTCGTCTGCGTAAATTCCCGGCGGAACATTATCGATATTATACGCGCGCAGAAACAGTCCGACAGCCAGGATGAAAATTAGGAGGATTGTTGTTTTTGTTTTAGTCATGAAAACTATTTTTTTATCCTTCTCGCCCGCAATCGGGAGAGATGTCTGATGTAATCATCAGACAGAGAGGGCATACTGACTGAGTTTTAAATCGCTATTAAAATTATACATCCATTGACAATTTTTGAAAAGTAAGTTAGATTATATAGTCCTCGAAAGTTGGGGGATTTGGTTCTTAATATGAGCGATTTTCTTTGTCATTCCCGTGAAAACGGGAATCTAGTCTTAAGATTAAGTTTATTTTGGCGATATTTCTTTTTTCGCGGGAATGACAGAGGAGCAATTAGTATTTTGGGTTGCCGGCGGATGTCTCGTCGGCGTGGCAAAAAAACGAAGAAAAGAAGGAGGACGGTCATGCTTAGAAGATTGTTTTCGGTTTTGGTGTTGGCGCTGGCGCTGACCTCGGTGGGCTGTGCTGGGACGAATTACAACGTTCCCGGCCCCGGTGGGATGATGCAGGGTGGGAGAACCGGTGCCTTTGGCACCGATAACTCGTGGGTGTACATACCGCCATCGGCGCCAGTGGACCAGCCGGCAAAAATCCTTCTCGAGGAGAACTATTCTCGAACGGAGGATAGCTGGGAGCAGAAATGCCCCGACCCTCGGCAAAGGAAAAACTTCAAGCACAATGAAGTTAAAGAAAGGAGGGCTAAAGAAGTCCTCAATCCGGCTGCCGAGTCGACAGGCGGTGCTTTCTGGGCCGGTGGCAACCCCAGTACGGGCAATGTGCTTCTGCCTGCGGTGGTTGAAGCGGCTGGAATTGCCGCTTCTGGTGGCCTGTCGTCTTCGGGCGACATGATCAACAGCATTGGGAACGTTGAAGCTAACTCGCGGAGCGATTCCAATGCGGAGATCAATATCAAAAAAGGAGGGAAACGCCACGGCGGCCATGACGATCATGGTCACGACGACAAGGGCAACTGCAAGCGCTGATGCCCGCCCGACCCCGAAGTCTCAATTTAAACTTTATCCTGAAAGGAGCAGGACAAAGTCGAGACTTCGGGGTCACAATTATTTCTTGAATATTTGATTTAAATCTTATTAGAAATTTTTGATAAGGTTTGTGAAAATGTTTAAGAGTTTTCTTTAACAATCAGTATGGCTATTTTAGGATTTAGGACATTTGGCGATAAAAAAAGCTAAAGATTTAGAGGAGGAAAGCGATGAAGAAGTTATTGTCGGCAGGTTTGGTTTTTTTGGCAATCATCGTAGCATTGGCTGGCAACGCGCTGGCTGGCGGAAGATACTCTGTGTCCAGAGAGCGGTGGACGCAGAAGGCTACGGTCGGGGGTAAAGTCGTCGTTGTGTACGATGACGAGCGGATTACCAGTGTGTCGCCCCACCCTCGCCATGGCGATACCTTTCGTGGAAAGGATGGTAAGTTGTATCGCTGGGTTACAGCAGATACGGCGGACGAATTGCCGCGGCAAAGGCAAACGGATCCAGTTTCGGATAAAAAAAGCGTCGGAACTGGCAAATCTCCCGCTACAAAACTCGAAAAGAGATCCGCTCGAGCGGATCCACCGCCGCCAGAGAAAAAGTCTGCCCCGCGCGCAGACGAAAAAAAGCGGCGCGAGTCGTTTACTGTTCCCTGCTCTTTGAGCGAAGGGGGTACGGTGAGTGAGATTGTAAACCACTACACCGAAGACATCAGCACAAAAAAAGTCTTGAAAAATAACTGGCTTACGGAAGAAGAGGCCAAAACTCTCCAGGTTGGTCGGGTAATAGGGCTCCCGGCTGAAAATCTCAAGAAAGGAGAGGACGGCTACGACAATCCGCTCAAGCGGATCGACACTCTCCGGGCGGAGATCAGGAAATACAGAGTCCACATAGAGACTCTTGAAAAAGAAAATCAAAAACTCAAGGAGGAAAATCAAGAGCTCCGCCAAGTTCTCAATAAGAAAATAGGCGCTCTCGAAGACGAGTTGGAAAAAATTTCGAAGGCGCCTTGATTTTGAAAATGCTTTTGCGCGAAAGGAACGCGCGATGCCGGAAACAATCGAATTGTTTCCGGCGTTTTTTTATTTTGCCTAATTATCCACAGCTTGACGAATAGCTCAAAACGGGGTTCGGGTGTATAATTTAGAAAAAGAACCTTGCTTATAATTTAGAAAATTAATTATTGAAATGAAAGATTCTGGTAAGGGAGAAAAAGAAGGATTGAAACTGCTTGTTGATGAAGAAAAAAATCCGGCTCGCGCCGGCGCGCTTCACACTCTTCACAAATTGGGAAAAAGCAAAAACAAAACTATTTATGATTTAATTCCTGATGAAATATCAAAAGAGGTTGAAGACGGAGAAGGAAAAAAAGTCAAAGCTATCGATTATGATTTGAACAATCCAAGCGCGGAAAAGAAAAGCAAAATAGATGAAATGATGGAAACAAGATTTGCTGAACTGACCAGAGAACTTTGGGATCTGCTGGTTGTGCACGGTTACGCCGAAGAAAAAGATGACGGCAGTTATGAGATGATTAAAGAAGTGTCGGATTTGGATAGTGAATCTTGCCTTTTGCTTTGCAAACTGGCGGGAATTGAAAACGCCAGGATAAAATATGTTCCCCAAGGCGCAGGCGAAGATGAAGAGGGTTTGGTGATGGATACTTTCAGAAAAGAGGGACTTTCCGGTGTTCTGGCTAAGCTTGGCGGAAAGACGGTTGGTATCGACCATCATGGTGAAGAATCCGGCAGGGACACTTCTGCCGCCAAACACACCTACGAATTTTTGATAGAAAACGGTCTTTTGAAAAAAACCGATTACCTTGACGATTATGTTAAATTTGTCACCCAAGAGGATAACAAAGAATATTCTGAACTGACCAATACCGCTGAGAAGAGATTTCGAAATTCTTGGCAAACGTTAAGAGGCCTTCGGCGCTATATTGATCCCGAGAAAATTGTTGAATTATTTAAGGAATCCAGAGAAGCGGGAGGAATATTCGATCCGGACACGCCTTTGTCCGAAGAATTTCGAAAAGGCTATGAATATAAGGCAAAGACTGATGATAAGTATGATCTGAAAAATGACGGCAAGAATCTTTTACAGCTTGGCGAAAAAATCAAGGAAAGAATAAAATTCACCGAGGCGGCGATAAAGAAACTGGAAGAGAAGGGATTTCTTTTTGATACTCGCGGCGAGTACGGAAAAATTCTCATTGATCCGGGAAGATTAAACAAAGGAGGAAAAAGGGAAAAAACAGTCAAGATGGGTCACGAAGCCGCTGTGGTTTTTGGCTACGACAACTATCTCAACTGGGATCCGAAAAACAACGGCTTCGTTCTTTATACCCAAAAGCTGCTTGATGAAATCAGGTTTTCCCAAGGGCGTAATGTTCGGGGGTGTATGTGGATGAAGCCGGATAACGAACCACTCCAGATTACGCTTGAAGAAATATTTTCCAGACTTTCCAAAAAAAGGACTAAAGTGCCGAAAAGTTTGAAAGAGGCTTTGGCGGTCATAACTCTGGGCAACTCTTCTGTGGATGCTCCCGAAGGCGTCGATGTTCTGAGAGATTTAGCTGAAAAAGACACTGACGCTAAGTCGGAAAAAGAAATGGAAATAAGCGGAGAAAGATGGGACTGGATGCAAATGGCAATTAAGAATTATGGCAAGAGCGGGAAAGACTATTTAAAACTGCTCAAGGGAGGGAAGCTGTTTGAGCCTCCTAAAAATATCCGGGAAGAGAAGGAAGAAATAGAAAAATTCTTGCGAGACGGGCTGGCTGATTATAACAAGGATATCAAAGACAAGGAAAAATTCGAAGAAAAAGAAATTGATTTTATGGTCGCCAAGTCAATGGAAATCGTATTTTCTAAATAATTTAACGTAACAAAATAAAAAAATGGAAACATTCAGGCCGAAAGGCGTTTCTCTCGACGAATTAACCAAGAAGGCGGCTGCCCAAAGAGTGGAAGCTCTTAAAAAAACCGAAGAGGAGAGAAAAAAAGGCGTAGTGAAATTGCATCAGGATGAAGCTAAAACCGCGACGGAAATAGAAAGACTGCAAGCCCAGTTGGACAAAATCAAAAATGAAAAGGAACGAAAGGAAATTTACGCCCGCTTGGCTAAATTGGTGGAAGAAAACAAGAAAATTAGCAAGCAGATAAAAAAGGAGAAAAAAACTTTAAGCGACCAAAAACAGGCAGAAGAAGATGCGAAGTTAAGGGGTGAGGAAATATACGGGAGTGAGAACGCGGAAGCGTATGTCGGGACGGGGCAGTTTGAACGAAGAGTGTCATCTGAAATGAAAAAAGCTGAATCAGGGGGCGCGGAAAAAATGTCCGCGGAAGATTTAGAACTAAGAAAAAAAGAAATTTATCAGGAAAGCGATGAATATGTTGAGGGACATGTTGGAGAGGGGGAATTTGAATACAGAAAAACCGAAGGAGCTGAGGGTGAAAAGGAAGGTGTTTCCAAGGAGGACAGGCGCAAAAACGCGTTAGAGATGAAGGAACTTAAGAAAAGAGCGAAAGAATTGGAAGCGCTGGGGTTAGCGGAAGATGATCCCAAAGCTGGATTGGTGGACAAGGATGGTAAAAAAGTTACCTTAGATGATATTCCGGATAGGGAGAAAGGTTCCGGTTCTTCTGAAGCGGCGCCGGAAGTTGTCGCGGCGGTCGCGGCTGGAGCTGTCGCGGCGGAAGCGGCCAGGGAAATGTCTGAAGATAATTCAGAGGAGAAGCCGTATGATCGGATGAAAGAAGATAACGAAAATATTGATAAAGCTTGGGAAAATGAAGCCGACAGATTGAGAGGGGTTGTTCCGGGTCAGAAAGATGGAAATTTGGAGCAAGGAGACGAAAAACTGGCGCAGTTGTGGCAAGCGGTTGAAGATTCCAGGAATGCTTTTGCCAGGAAGGATTATGAGACCACCAATACGTTTGCAAAGCTTAAAAGGTTCTTCGGAAGAAGCTTAAGGACAAAAACCGAAGATATCTCCGATACCCAATGTGGTTATGAAGCTTACAGGGAAGCAGCTAATAATTATTTAGACTATCGTATAGATAAATTGAAGGAGCAAGGCTTGTCACAGGAGGATTTGAAAAAGGAAATGGGCGATTTGTGGACAAAACTGAATTTTAAAGAAAAGCTAAATTTATACGAAGCCAGAACAAATGCCAGAGCGCAAGTTAGAGAAGGCAAATTTGGCGAAAAAGCTTTGGCGGCAACTTCGAGGGCTATCAACTGGTATAGAAAACTTGATTGGAAATATAAGTTGGCTTTCTCCGGCGTACTTATGGCCGGGGGCGTTGGGGCTGTTGCTATGGCAGGCGCCGGAATGGCTGGAACTGGGATGTTGGCAGGGATTGTGGGAACCGGAAAATTTGCCCAGAGAACAATGGGAGGAGCATCCGCTGGTATGGGTGCTGTCGCCATGCAGGAAGCTGTTCGCAGAAAGTTAGACCAGCGTGCTTCAGAAAAAGGAGGGGAAAAATTGCTGGGAGATCTTGAACAGGAAGGAGATGCTGAAAAGATGTTTGAGATTTTGAAAGGCCGGATGCAGTCGGAAATTGATACATACAAAGCCAGCCTTGAAAGAGAAAAAAGAAAATCTTTTAGAAGAAAGCTTATCGGATTTGGTATCGGTGCGGCTATCGGCTCTGGTGCTTTTGCCAGAGTAGCGCACGCGGGATTCGGAAGAGTTACGGATTACTTTAACCCTTCCGGGTCTGTCCCTAGCGGCGGCGGATCGGCTGGATTAGATTTAGAAAAAGGAAAAATGGGTGGATGGGATCCTAATCCCAAAGAAGACTTATCATATGGTCAGCAAGGCGGTTATGATCCTGAACCGGATGTCAAGCTTGGACAAAGGTTTGAATATCCTCCAAAAACCGGGATTACTAATCCAGAACCTGTGGCAAAAGTCTCTAATTTAGGCCAAACCTACACGGAAAATTCTTTGCGTATGCCGAAGGGAGGACAAGGGATCGGACTTGAAACGGAAAACTCTCTTAAAATGCCCAAAGGCGGACAGGGAATTGGACTGGAAACGGAAAATTCGTTGAAGATGCCAAAGGGTCAGGAAGGGTATTCTGATAATGGCATGACCCAATTTGAGAAAGATATGCGGGGAGCGGGTGGTAAACTTTCAGGCGATGACGGAATGACGCAGTTTGAACGGGATATGCGAGGAAGCGATTTAACAAAAGCGGGAAAGGAATATTCACCATACGAGACAACCGGCGCGGAATTCGAAAGACCCGGTGGGAGTAATTATTATCGGGATCCAATCAAGTCAATTGAGAGAGTATCTCCGGTTGGAAAAGTTTCTAATCTTGGCATGGAAAACCAAGGTGTCGGCGGCGGGAAAGAAACCATAGGAGCTGGCGGATCAGGTGTCCCACGCTCACCTTATGAAACTGCCGGGACCGAATTTGAACGTCCGATTGATCCCAATAATCCATACGAAACTGCTGGCGCGGAATTCGAAAGACCGGGAGCGAATTTAGGCGAGACTTATACGGAAAATTCCTTGAAGATGGATACGGAGAAAGATTATGTTCCGGCGATAAATCCTGTGGAAACCGCGCAAAGGGGAGATTCGGTTTGGAAAATGATCGACAGGCAGCTGGAAACGAGGTATGGGCATAATTTTACCGATCTTCCCGTAGAGCAAAAGACATATATCATTGATTCCTTCAAAGACGAAGTATCGAAAGACCCTGGGAATTTTGGTCTAGAAAATATAGATAAAGTTAAAGTAGGGCAGAAGATAAATTTTACGGAACTGTTTCAAAATGATCAAAAAGTAACCGGCGTCTTCGATTCGGCCGAAAATCTTTCGCCGGAGGAGATGGAAAGCATTGCTAAAAACAACAAAGCCATTGTTAAGTGGCTCAATGTCCACCATGGCGAGGCGCTGACATCCGAGAAAGTGGAGGATATTCTCCAAGGAAACAAGGCGGAGAATGTCGTCCATAATATCAAATCTCCCGTATTCGTAAAACAATTCGACGGAGAACTCGCGAAATTGGCGGAGATTGGTTCGGAAATGAATGATCCCGCAAACCAAGCGAACTTAGCCGCTTTGCAGGAACAATACGGAGATTCTTTCAAGAAAACATTTTCCGAAATGAGGAGAAAGTTATTCGAGGGTGATTCGGGTATAAAAAACGCGGAAGATTTGAAATCCCTGGATGCTTCCGAGTATCTGGAAGGCCATAAGCGTTCCCAGGCTTATAAGATGTATAAGTACGCGGTTAAAAAATTTGGCGAGGATGCTATTCGGCCGAAAGCCGGTGAAGATATGGCGGCTTGGTCCAGAAAGCTTATCGTCAAGATTTTCGAGACCAAGGGGGTCAAATTATAACTTAACAAAATAATTTTTTAAGAAAAAAACAATGAACAATCAAACACAGCTGCAACAAACGCTTATCGATGAACTGGGACTCTCAACTCTTCCGCCGGAAAAGCAGGAGGAGCTTCTGGTCAAAATGACGGAAGTAGTTTTGAAGCGGATATTCGTCGAAACGATGGAAAAGCTGTCCGAGGCCGACCAGGAGGAATATTCCAAAATGATCGACGCTAACGCCGCGCCCGAAGAAGTGGAAAAATTTTTGACGGAAAAAATTGCCAATTACGATGAAATGGTGAAGAAAGTGGTGGAAGATTTTAAGAACTCGCTAAAGCAGAGCGAATGATAGCGAATGGGAGCGAATATCAAAAAAGGAGAATTAATTTATCCGGAGGAAAGTTTTCAATTGATTGGTTTGGCGATGGAAGTGCATAATAGTCTAGGCAATATATTTCAGGAAAAACACTATCAAAGAGTTTTTGAAGAGAAGCTGAATAAACTAAAAATTCCTTTTGCGAGAGAAATGAAAGTTTTGGCGAAAACCGAGGACGGTTGCGAGATAGGGGAATTTTTTATGGATTTTGTTGTCTATGATAAAATAATTTTAGAGTTCAAGAAGGTCAATTTTATTTCCTATAATGACATAAAGCAAGTTTTGAGATATCTTGACGCTGCTGGTTTAAAATTAGGGATTATAATTAATTTCAAGCTGAATCGATTGCAGTATAAAAGAGTGGTTAATCCCAGGATTAGCACTTATTAGCTGACATTCGCTCTGCTTTCGCGAGTATGTCTAACCTAGAGCCGATTGAAGAATCGGATTTGAGTCTCAAGGAAAAATTTGTCGGAGGGGCGGAAACGCCGGCGGAGAGAGGCGAAACGGCGGAAGACGGGAAAGAAAAAATCCAGTCTATTGAAGGCGCGGTGGAAAGAAAAGAAGGCAGTGTGGAAAAGGAAGCGGCGTATTCCAAAATCCTGTCCAAAGTCGGAGCGCAAACGCAAGCGCCGGCTTCCAGCGACGCGGCGGCTGATGCCGACGAAATAGCCAACGCGGAAAAAGACACGGAAAGCAAGATTGGAAAGTTGGTGACTCTGGCGGAAATGAAAGGCATTCCGCACGCGGTGAAAGCCGCTCGGCACCTGGAAGATAATTATGTTTTGGATGAATTTCATGACCAATTATTGGGAGAAGAACTTCATAGCGCGCTGGTTAAGAAAGGAATGATTAAAGAAATATAAAAAAGTCTGAACCACTGATTATCACGTGATTATCCTGATTTCACTGAAATGTTTTACCCCCTCTCCCGTAATCGGGAGAGGGCTGGGGAGAGGGCATACCTGCAAACGCCGCTCGAGCCCTCTCTGTCCCGACGATTACATCGGGACATCTCTCCCGAGTACGGGCGAGAAGGATAAAGAAGTTTTATGGATATCAATATTCTTCTAATCTATCTCATCTATTTCTCCGCTTTCGCAAGCGCGATTTCCGGCGGTTTTTTGGTGGCGCGGAGTTTTTTTGGTTTTCGCGCCCATATCAACCAGTCGATGAACTTGGATTTGGAAATAATCCGGGTGTCTAAGTCTGAAAGAAAAGACGAAGCGGAAGGGCGGAAGCCAGGCGAGGCTTGGAAAGAGGAAATCGGGGCGATGGAACAGCTGTTGACCGCCCTTTCTTCCATCAAAGATACGCGCGGGATGCTGGTCAGGCTTCTCTATGGGTCGCCTTCGGTGTCGTTTGAAATTGCCAATAGCGCCAAGAGCGAGGAAATTGTTTTCTTTATGGCGGTTCCTCGAAAGTTCCGCGAATCAATTGAAAAACAAGTGCACAGCTTTTTCCCCAATGCTGTTTTGGAAAAAGCCAAAGAGTATAATATCTTTTTCCCCGGTTCCGTCACGGAAGCGTCGGTCATAAAACTCAAAAACAGGTACACCTTGCCGGTTAGGACGTATGAGAATATGGAGGTTGATCCATTGAGCGCTATTACCAACTCCATATCGAAATTGGAAACAGTCAGTGAGGGCGCCGCTATTCAAATAGTCCTCAGGCGATCCGGCAACGCCTGGCGAACCAAAGGACGTAGTATCGCCCAAAAGATGCAGCAAGGAAAGCGCTTGAGCGAGGTGGAAGCTTCCGTTTGGGTCAAGGCCGGAAGAGGGGCGGGAAGCATGGTCAGTGAGATGATCGCGCCTGCCAAAAAAGAACCGGGCAATGGATTTGACGAACCCAAACCGGTGCAGCTCACTCCCGAAGAGCAGGAGCTGATAAAATCCATTGAACAAAAAGCTTCTAAGACCGGGTTTCAAGCCAACGTCCGACTGGTGGCTTCGGCGGCGACTCAGGAACGGGCGCAGATGATTTTGGCGCAAATGGAAAACGCTTTTTCCCAGTTTGAAAACGGCGACATTAATTGTTTTCAAGTGAAGCGTCTCAAGAAAAAAGAAATTGCCTATGATTTTATTTTCCGTAATTTCAGGGAAGAAGAGGCGATGATTCTCAATAACGAAGAAATTGCCAGCATTTTCCATCTGCCGATTTCCACTACTGAGACTCCTAAGATAAAATGGCTGAAATCCAACGCCGCGGCTCCGCCTCTCGATGTTCCGGCGGACGGGGCAGATTCTATTGTTTTGGGTTTCAACGATTATCGCGGAACTAAAACGCCTATTAGGATTTCCGACAAAGACCGCAGGCGCCATCTTTATACCATCGGACAAACCGGCGTGGGAAAATCCAATTTTTTGCAGGAAATGGCCAAACAGGATGCCAGGGAAGGGCGGGGATTTTGTTTTCTTGATCCGCATGGCGATGCCATTGAGGATATTTTGGCATCCGTTCCTAAAGAGCGGGCGGAAGACGTGGTTATTTTTGATCCGGCTGACATCGAAAGGCCGTTCGGGCTCAATATGATGGAGTATGATCCGGCGCGTCCGGAACAAAAAACTTTCGTCATCAATGAGCTCATTGGAATTTTTGATCAGCTGTATGATTTGAAATCCACCGGCGGTCCGATGTTTGAGCAGTATATGCGAAACGCTATGCTTTTGGTTATGGATGATCCGGAATCGGGAAATACTTTGATGGAAATCCCCAAAGTTTTGGCGGACGAGGAATTCCGGGCATTGAAGCTTTCTAAATGCCAGAATCCGACCGTGATTGATTTTTGGACCAAGGAGGCGGAAAAAGCCGGCGGAGAAGCGGCTTTGGCCAATATGGTTCCCTATATCACTTCCAAGTTGACCACCTTTATTTCCAACGATCTAATGCGACCGATTATCGCCCAGCAAAAATCCACCATCAATTTCCGTGAAGTAATGGACAACAAAAAAATTCTCCTTATTAATCTTTCCAAAGGAAAAATCGGCGAAATCAACTCCCGGCTGTTGGGAATGGTGATCGTGGGAAAAATTCTGATGAACGCGCTGGCTCGGGTGGATACGCCGGAAGAGGAAAGGACGGATTTTTATCTGTATCTGGACGAATTCCAAAATGTGACGACCAATTCCATCTCGCAGATCCTTTCCGAGGCGCGCAAATACCGCCTGTGTCTGGTTTTGGCGCACCAGTTTATCGCCCAACTCAAAGAAGAAATTTCTAAAGCGGTTTTTGGCAACGTTGGTTCGATGATGATTTTCCGGGTGGGCGCGGAAGACGCCGAATTTTTGGAAAAGAATTTCGCGCCGGTTTTTTCCCGGCAAGATCTGGTTAATGTGGACAACTATTCCGGGTTTGCCCGCATTCTTATCAACAACGTTCTCACTAAGCCTTTCAATATGACGGCTTATCCGCCCACTCGCGGCGACCGGGAAATCGCCAACGCTCTCAAAGAACTTTCCCGTCTGAAATACGGCCGCGACAAAAACATCGTCAATCGGGAAATTATGGAAAGAACGAAGCTGAAAAGTCTGAACCACTGATTATCACTGATTAAAATGATTTCACTTGAATTTATAGAGGCTTCTGTGGAGGTCTCTAAAATAAAAAGAAACCCCGAATTTTTATGGGGTTTTTATTATTGTTAGGACTTACGCGTTTGCCGCAGAATTATGGACAAATCACTGAATTATAGGCTGAAATCCTAATCAATATACTGGGGTTAACTTAATAGCAAACGGTACTGATTCAGAATTCAAGGCAAACGCGTAAGTCCTGATTGTAAAAAAGGAAAGATTACTGCTTCATTTCAAAACTCTTAACGGAACTTTCCGTTGAAAAATAAACTTTATTGTTTTCCTCATCCACCGCCAATCCGATGGCGTTTTTTATTTCGGAATTGTAATACTGTTGAATGATATTTCCGTTTAGATTCAGTTTGATTACGCGGGAGTTGGCTTTGTCGAGGATGTAAATGTTTTGACTTTCTTCCTTAGTGTACACCGAATCAGCGCTGACGGGTGTGGCGGTGTTTTCGATTCGGAAATCCTGATTTTTCCCCTGGAACAACTTGATTATTCTGCCACCATTGGAAACGTAAACAGTGTCAGAGATTGCCATATCTTTGGCGGCGGACAAATCGAGTTTATCTTTCAACCAGTCGCTTTTTTCGCCAAACCCTCCTTCGGCGCGGGGGTAGCGGTATATTTGGCTGTTTTTGGCGTCCAAAATATATATATACGTTAAATAAGTTCCGGCGGAAACAATGTCGGCGCCAACGGGAAGGGCGAGGCTGTTTTCCTGGAATTTTCCCGAAAGCGGGCTGAAAGAAATAATTTTTCCGGCGCTATCCATCAAAAAAGCCAATTCCAAATCGTCCATAGCGCAAACGATTTCTGCCGCCTTGAAATTTTCCGGCAGGGTATATTTTTTTCCGTTGCCGATGTCCGCCACTTCTTTTTCTGAAACAGCCAGGATGTTTCCGCCGACATTTAAGATCTTAACTGGTTCGTTTCCCGCGTAAGTTTCTTCCAAATTGTCCACTTTTAAAACATTTCGGTCGTTTTCCAGGGAAAAAACGGCGCCCATGACTTCCGGAGCGGCAGCGGGAACTTCGCTGGTTTCTTCTTCTCCGCTTTTGGCGATGAAATAGGGGATAATGATGATAGCCGAAACAACCAGTGTCGAATAAACTTTTTGCCTGAAGGTCAGAGCGGAAAATATACTTTTTAGCCGGGACATTCTTGGTAGAAAATTGGGAATGTCGCGGAAAACTTTTTTAAGAATATTTTTCACGGAAGCAAAAATATTCAAAACAACATTTTTTGCGATGGAAGTAAAGGCAAGGCTTGCCCGGGGATTTTCAATAAATCTTTCTCCGGGGATATTCTCAGCGCTTCCGAATCCCGGTTTAAATCTTTTCTTGAAACTTGTTCCAGATAAAAATATTTTTGCTTTAGATATCGCCGAGATAGTGAAGTTTCTCAACTTTTCTATTTTGAATGGATAGCTGGCGTGGCTTTCATTGCCATTCTCAAGCGAAGTGTTATTTTCAGTTTTATTTTTGAAAGATGATACTCGTGAAATTCCGGAAGAAAGTCCTTTTGAGATTGCTTCGTGTACTTCGTGGAAGGATTTTTTCAGAAAAGAAAAAAATTCGAAAAAATAATCCGGCCCGGAGGTTTTGATCTCTTCCAGTCTTTTTTCCCAAGGCGAGTCTTCCGTCTTGAGGTAGGAGTTCTCTTTGATATAAATGTGTCCTGTTTTTTTGTCGACGAAATCCCCGCCGGTTTTTTCGGCTTCTTCTTTGATTTCCCGGATGATATCTTCTTTTTCCAGCGGACATTGGGTAATCCGGCTGTTTTTTTCAGGCTCGGCGGAAACTTTTTTCGGTTGCGGCCGGTTTTTGGAAAAAGCGGACTGGCTGAAGGCATTGATCGGTTGGCTCTTTCGGGGAACTTTTTCAATTTCCCTTTCTTCCTGTTTTTCTTTGGCGTCAACTACGATAACGGCTGCTTTTTCCAGCTCGTTTACTAGGGCGGTTTTGAGAAAGCGGATAAATTCGGAATCGGAAAATTTCAGGGCGCTTTTTTTTATTTCTTCAAGTGAGAATATATTGAAGATGCTTTCCGTAGCCAGAATCAGCTTGTCTTCATTTTCCAATCGGCCGCTCAACACTTCTTCGAAAGTTTTTATCGGATTGGGTTCGGAAGTTTCCGGCTCGGATTTTTCCGAAACGTCAGTGATGGTTTTCAGACGGAGAAGCAAAACCTTGGCCGAGCCTGCGCAGGAGATGTGTAAGTTGTTTTTTTCGATTATGGCGATAGCGGCATTGATTTTTCCAATCCAGTTGATGTTGCCATGCTCGGCTAATTTGGAAAGCGCTAAGTTGGCTTTGTGCAGGGCGGCTTCGAAACTTTCAATTGGACCTCTTTTAGAGCGGGAAAAATATTCCTTTTTCACTACTGATATCAAATAGTTGACGATGTAGGAAGAATCTTCCGACTGGTCGTCTATTTCCAGTATGCCGATAATTTTACCCAAATTCTGTTGGGAAATATTCTCCGGTTCCTGGGTGAAAATTTCCAGCATTGGACGTTCTTTGGCGTTTTTGCAAACCAAAACATCCGCGAAGGTCGGCTCCAGTCGGGTTATTTTTTTATCCGGTCTAATTCTGGACATAATTTGTTTATATTATAGCAATAAAACAGAATTAGTAAAACTCTTGCAACACTCTTGATAACCGTCGATAAAGCTGGTAAGATTCCTTATGTTAGGGATTGCTACGCCGCCATCGTCTAGTCTGGTCTAGGACGCCAGGTTCTCATCCTGGAAATCAGGGGTTCGAATCCCCTTGGCGGTACTAAAAGACAAAATAAAAACAAAAAATGAAGCATAAAATGTTAAATTGGTTCTTGCCCGGGGGGACGGTGGTCGCGGCCTTTTTTTCCTGGTATTCAGTCGAACGGGCGATTAATGTTTTCAATTCCAGCACGTGGCTTGCGCCAATGGCTTGGTTTTTTCTGTTGTTTACGCTTTTGTGTCTGGAGTTTGTTTTGGTAAAAAACAGGATTGTTTCAGGGGCGGCGGCAGTCGTCTCTTGCGCGCTGAGTCTTGTTTTCGCTCCAAGTCTTGTCCATTTGGGAGCTTGTTTTTTTGGAATTTCGTTGATTTTTTTGGCGGAAGACGGAATAAAAAAGGACTTAGAGCTTAATATAAAAATTGATTTGGGAAAAACCATCCGGACGGGAAAATCTTTTCTAGTGCTGGCTCTGGCGGTTCTGATAACCAGCCAATATTATTTTTCCGTCCGTGATTCAACGGCGGGAAAAGTTCCCAAATTTGAATTGGGAGGGATTTCTGAAACTTTGACTCCCCGTATTTTATCGGCGGTGAATCCGAGTTTCAAGAATATCGAGAGTGAAGATTTGACCGTGGATCAGTTTATCTTGCAAATTGAAGAAAGTCAAAAGGAAAGCGGCGGATTGGAAATCAATGACGGCGACTTGGACAAGTTGATCGGCCAGCCATCCGGAGCGGAACTTACTTCCCAGCAGAGAGAGTTGATCAAAAAAGACGCGCTTGAGAAAATGAACCAGGCGGAGGGCGCGCTGGATGAAAGTAAAAAAGCTTTTATTTTACAAGAAGGCCGGAAAAAGTTTTCTGAAATTGCCGGGCGGGAGCTGACCGGAACGGAGAAAATGTCGGTTGTGTTTTCGGACGCGATAAACAATAAAATCAGCGATTATTTCCAACCCTCCTTGGCGGAAAGCGGCGGCTTTCCCCTTCTTCCTATGGTTTTTAGTTTAATTCTTCTCTTGACTATAATTCCGTTGGGATCTTTTCTGTCGCGTTTTTCCATTTATCTTTGCCGGCTTGTTTTTTGGATCATGGTGAAGAGAAATTATGTTATGATCGAAAAAGTAATGATGGAAGTTGAGAGAATCACGTGAAGTTTCAAGAGTGAATCGGACAATCAGCCGCAAGTTAGCACTCAGGGGATGAGATTGCTAATTTTTTGTTTTTGTAGTAGTATTACTCGCAGACAGGATGGTTGGGACTTACGCATTTGCCTCGTCACGGCTCGCATCCGAGTCAAACGCGTAAGTCCTGATAGTATCTAAAAACGTATTTTTATTATGGCTAACGATTATTACAATATTTTAGGAGTGGAAAAAGGCGCGTCGGATGATGAAATCAAGAAAGCCTACCGGAAATTGGCGCACAAATACCATCCGGACAAGAGCGGCGGAGACGAGAAAAAATTCAAGGAAATCAACGAAGCTTACCAAGTGCTTTCCGACAAAGCCAAGCGCTCGCAGTATGACCAATTCGGGCAGACTTTCCAAGGCGGCGCTCCCGGCGGCTCTCAAGATTTCGACTTTTCCGGTTTCGATTTTGGAAATTTTTCGCGTCAAAATAATGGAGGTTTTTCCGCCAAAGGCGGACCAGCCTCTGGCTGGGAGTTCCAGTTTGGCGGAGACGATTTGGGTGATATTTTTTCCAATGTCTTCGGCGGACGTTCTCAAGGAAGAGGCCGCGGGCGGCGCGGACAGGATATCCAGGTGGATGTGGAGATAGATTTTTCCGAAATGGTCCATGGCGCCGAGCGGGAGATTAATTTGCGGCGAAGCGTAAGATGCGGCCGTTGTGGCGGAACTGGAGCGGAACCGGGAGCCAAGATAAAAACTTGTCCGACTTGCAAAGGGGCGGGGCAAGTGGAAAAAACCACCCGCAGCTTTTTTGGAATGTTTTCGCAAGTGGGAATTTGTCCCGAGTGCGAAGGCGCGGGCAAAGTTCCCGAGAAAAAATGTTCCCAGTGCGGGGGAGATGGACGGGTCAAGGAAAATGAGAATATAAAAATAAAAATTCCGGCGGGACTTTCCGACGGGCAGACAATTTCTCTGGAAGGGAAAGGCGAGGCGGGCGAAAAAGGCGCGCCGCCCGGAAACCTTTATGTGGTCGTTCACGTCAAACCCCATCCTAAATTTACCCGAAATGGCTTGGATATTTTAAGCACGGAGTATATTTCTTTTTCAATGGCGGCTTTGGGAGGGGAAATTGAAATCGAAACTCTTTATGGCAAACTGATTCTCAAAATTCCGGCTGGCACGCAGTCCGGCGAGACTTTCCGCGTTCGCGACAAAGGCGCGCCGGATTTAGGCGGCCGGGGTGTCGGCAATCACTTGGTAAAAGTCATCGTCAGCGTCCCTCGAAAAATTACCCGCGAACAAAAAAGGCTGATTGAGGAATTGGGAAAAAATATGCTATAATCCAGGTGTTAAGAAATAGAGACAAATGTATGGAAGGCGGAAGATTTGAGAACGGGCAATCAAAAGAAAAAACAGCCAGAGAAAAGAAATTTGAAGAAATAAACAGGCGGATTCAGGAAACGATAGTGATGATAAGAAAACTCCTGGAAAAAAGAGGCTCGAAACTGGCGAAATACTATGAAAAATTTCCCTCCTTTTGTTATTCTTCCGAAGAGGCGCCGTTGATACGAGAAACTTTTTTTAGATTCAAACAAGCACTGGCGGAGTGTTTTACGGAAGATAAACGCGAAAAACTTAATTTTGAGAACAGCAATTTGACTCACATTCTTGGAAACGGTCCCTATGGCACCTTCGCTTTGGCAGAACGGCGGTCAAAACAACTGGAGCAGCCCTATGATGAAGTCAGGCGCGATTATGAGATCGCGCGAAAGGATTTGATTCAAAACAAGCTTATCTGGGATAGATTTATTTATTACATCGATTTTCTAAGCCGGGAGGATAATAAAAAAATATTGGAAATAGAGGCGAATTCCCCGGGAGGATATTTGGACAATTTCGTGAATTATTACAAGGAAGACAAAGCGGGGAATAAAGATATTCCCGCGTCAAGCCTTATTCGCCTTAACCATTTCAATTTTTTTACCCGGCTGAATGCCAGGGATGCGGAAAGCTCAAGCGCGAGAATCGAGAGTATTGGTGATATCAGCCAGCCGATTCTGACTGAAAAGGAATTTGAACGAAACTTCGAAAGCCTTTTGGACAAGGATAGTTTGGACAAGGAAAGGGTTTTTCAAGAGCTGTTTCTTTCAAAAAAAGCAATAAGCTAAATATGGGGTAATCTCTAAAATCAATATGAATCTCAATTCAATCCTTTCCAAAGTCGGGCTTTCGACGGCCATGGCGCAGGACGTGACGCTACTTTTGGTGGTGCTTTTTGTCAGCTTTGTTTTTGGGATGTTTATCGGGCGTTATAAGCTCATTACGGTTCTTATCAATATCTACGTTTCCTTCGCTATTTTGAAAACCGTGCCCGCGGAATACATCAAAAACTACGATTCCGAACTGATTTTTTTCTTCACCAGTTTCATAATTTTGACTATCGTAAGCAAACGACTGTTTGAAATTTATATTTCTGGTTCCGGTTCGGGATTTTTGTGGAGGGTCTTTGTAATGAGCTTTTTGGAGGTGGTTTTCCTTATCAGCATCACGCTTTCCATCTTACCCAAGAAAGTCGCGCTGGGATACGTTTCGCCGACGTCGTACGAATATCTGGCTTCCCCCGTCGCCCAGTTTGTCTGGATGGTCGTCCCTCTGGCGTTTATGTTCACAATCCACAAACGCCTGAATCGGTAAGGAATAGCAGTCCGTATTGACTAATGGCGGCATTTTGGTATAATGGCAAAGTTGTTTGCTGGAGTTTTACATTGTGCGTAAAAATGCGCCCTTAGCTCAGCCTGGTAGAGCAGTTGCCTTTTAAGCAAACGGTCGTAGGTTCAAATCCTACAGGGCGCACCGTATATAATCTTGGTGCGGGGTGAAAATCCTACTGGACACACAGCCATTACAAAGCCCGGCTTTTTCAAAAAGCCGGGCTTTTTGGTCGGTTGGATTTCTTTTACTTTTGTGATATATTGTGAACATGCGAATAATGGGAAAAATAAAAATGACAAAAATATGTTTGCCAATGACGGTAATTTCCATGCTGGTTTTTTCTGGCTGTTCTTTGGCGCCCGGCGGCGCGCAAAAAGTTCAAGAGGAGAAGACATATGCTTTTTCCAAAGTCGTTTGGAAGTCGGCGGACGGCGGGAAAACTTGGGAAGCGAAAAATAAAGTCAACAAAAAACCGCGCGCGGCTGATCCGAATATTCTTAGTTTGGCGATAAATCCGCAAAATTCCAATCAAATTTACGCGGGACTCAAAAGCGGCGGGATAATGAAGACGGAAAACGGGGGAGAAGTATGGGAATTTTCGGAAATTTTTACATCTGAAAAAGTTTACGGACTGGCACTCGATCCAATCGAGCCACGGATAATTTACGCCAGCGCGGTCTATCAAGGACGGGGAAAAATTTTCAAATCCGAAGACGCGGGGATAAGCTGGCGGGAAATTTATACTTCCGCGGCTGATGGACCGCTAGTAATTTCATTGACAATTGATAAAAGAAATAGAAACGCGGTTTACGCTACTACCAGCGACAGCGCGATGATAAAAAGCTTCGACGGCGGCCAGACCTGGAAAAACATTTTTGAAGGCAAATCACCCATTTTGAAAACAGCTATCGACAGCGCTGACGGCAATTTGCTATATTTTGTCCTTCAAGGCGGCGGAATTTGGAGGAGCAGGAAAGCTGGAGAAAGTTTTGAGGACATTACCGGTAATATTTCCAAGAAAGGGGCGGAAGGGGTGGCGCGCGAAAATAAATCTTTGAGCGGCCGCGGTTTTGATTTTATAATAACAGATCCAAATAATTCCGGCTGGTTGTACCTGTCCGGAAGCGGGGGAATAATCCGCAGTCGCGACGCGGGAGATAACTGGGAAGCGGTTTCAGCGCTTAATGACCCTCAATCATTTCCAATAAAATGTTTGGCGATAAATCCCGCCGATTCAAATAGAATATTATACGGCGCGTCCCAGGCCGCCTATAAATCCGACAATGCCGGAGAAAACTGGAGCACCTTTCAATTTGATACCAAAAAAAGGATAAGAATTATGGAATTCGACCCAAATAATCCAAATATGGTTTATTTGGGATTCTCGGATTGATTACAGATTTTTACAAATTAAAAGCGAATGATGTTACAAATTATTTGTGAAGATTCGTTTTCATTCGTAACTTCATTTGCCAATAGCTATGATTAATGACTTGATTGAAAAAAACAAAGGCGAGTTTGAAAAAGCATTGGAGCATTTCAAAAGCGAATTGGGGCAATTTCGAACCGGAAGAGCCAGTGCGGCGCTGGTAGAAAATTTGCCGGTGGACTACTATGGCGCTAAATCTCCGATGAAACAGATGGCGAGCATTACTATTCCGGAGCCGCGAACCATTGCCATTTCCCCTTGGAGCAAAGACAGTCTGGTCAGTATCGAAAAGGCTATCCGGGAATCCCAGCTTAATTTAAACCCAATGAATGATGGACAAATGGTGCGGATCAATATCCCGCCGTTGACTGAAGAAAGAAGGAAAGAATTGGTGAAGGTTTTGGGTCAGAAAGCCGAAGAAGCTCGAGTTTCCGTTCGCAAGACTCGCGAAAACGTCTGGGACGAAATACAGGAGCTGGAAAAAGCTGGTCAGATCGGGGAAGATGACAAATTCGCCGGCAAAGACAAATTGCAAAAAGTGGTGGATGAGTACAATCGCGCTATCGAGGATATCAGGCAAAATAAAGAAAAGGAGATATTAACCGTGTAAAAATTCATCTGGCAAAAATCCAAATGACAAAACTCAAATGTCAAATAAAGCTCAAAATCCAAAATCCAAAAATTTGAAATTTGAGTTTTGGATTTGATTTGATATTTGGATTTTGAAATTTGACATTTCATCGGGTGAGTTAGGAATTGCAAAAAGAATCAACTAATTCTTCTATTAAAAACAATGGTTGCTGTGTTAACCTTTATAATAATCCTTGGTCTTTTGATTTTCGTCCATGAATTGGGCCATTTTATGACGGCCAGGAGAAACGGGATTAAGGCGGAGGAATTCGGGTTTGGTTTTCCGCCGAGAATGGTCGGGATACAGTTTTTGCGTGGAAAAAAAATGCAACCAGTCAGAGAAATAGAAAGCGTTCAGGTAGATATGATGGATGTAAAAATCGGAAAAAATGAAATAGTCAGAGAAATTATCACGGAAAAAATCCATAATGTCGATAAAATGATGCCGGTTAGAAAATGGAGGATCATTTGGGGTAGTCGGGACGGCGATGATGAAAATGAAAAAAAGGATCTGACCGATGCCCATGGTGACAAGTTGGAAGGCGGTACCATCTATTCGCTCAACTGGATACCGCTTGGGGGATTTGTGAAAATCAAAGGCGAGGACGGGGGAAGCAAAAAAGACACGGACAGTTTTTCTTCCAAGTCCGCTTGGATAAGGATAAAAGTCCTGGCGGCGGGAGTTACCATGAACTTTGTCTTGGCCTGGTTTTTGATTTCTCTGGGTTTGGCAATCGGGGCGCCGGAGCCGGTGGATAACGCGGGCGGGCAAAATTTGAAAAATACCAAAATCCAAATCTCGGAGGCCTTGCCGGATACGCCGGCGGTCGCGGCGGGATTGCAAACGGGAGATGAGATTTTGAAAAACCAAATCGCGGCGGACGGACAAAAAATAGAATTCAAAAATATCGCCGATTTTCAAAACTATATCGCTTCCCAAAAGGGATTGGAAATAAATCTGAAAATAGCGCGGGGCGGGAAGGAATTGGACATAAAAACGACGCCAAGGACGGAATACCCCGAAGGACAAGGGGCGCTGGGGGTTTCCTTGGTGGAAACCGCTATCGTCCGCTATCCGTGGTACCAGGCGATTTATAAAGGACTTATCGCGACGCTTGATTTGATCGTAGCCATCATCGCGGCTTTCGGGATGATAATAAGAAATCTGCTGGTGGGAGCCAAAGTTGGGGCGGATATTTCCGGGCCGGTGGGAATTGCCGTGCTCACTGGTCAGGTGACTGCTCTCGGGCTGGTTTATGTTTTGCAGTTCGCGGCTATTCTTAGCGTTAACTTGGGAATTATAAACGCTTTGCCAATCCCGGCGCTGGACGGCGGACGGATTCTTTTTGTGATTATCGAAAAAATCAACGGCCGTCCGGTCAGCCAGAAAGTGGAACAAATGTTCCATACTGTCGGTTTCATCCTTCTTATAATGCTGATGATTTTCGTGACCTTCAAAGACGTGGCGAAGTTTGTGAAATGATTTTGTCTTAAAAAATAAAAATAAAAAAACCTTTCTCCCGTAAAACTTTTTACGGGAGAGGAGGAAAACAAAAATTATGTTGGATAGTATTGGATTGGGAAATGCGATAGCAAATGTAGTTTATTTAATACTTCTTGCACTTGGTGTTGGAGGCGCTTGGATTCTTTTTAAAAAGAAAATTATTTGGGGTATGTTTTTTTGGGCATCAACTGCTTTAAATTTCTTTGCGTTTCTTTATTTTATGGGTAATTATAGACTTTATCCAAAAATCACGTACATACTTATCAATAAATACTGGCCTTGGCTCAATCTCTTACTGCTCATTTTACTAATAATAAACTTTCTCAAAAACAAATATGCGAAAACAAAAAGCAATTGAAAAAGCAGTCGCTTTTTTTCTGATATTAGCCTTCGCGCTGTCTCCGATCAGATTTGATGTATTGACTTCGCAAAACGCCCGAGCGGCAGAAATACCGGAGGATGAAAGATGGTGGGATTATGACAACTATATAGTAATCGACGAAGACACCGTGTGGAGCGGAACAAAGGTCTATAACAATCCGGATAAACCTGTTATTATCGTCAACGGAGCGACTCTCACCATAGAAAAAGGAACGCGCGTGGAAATTCTGATCTTGGAAGTCCATATGGGAAGAATTATCGCCGAAGGCGACGAGAATGACAAAATTGTTTTTACCAAAGCTGTTCCGGACTATTCGGGCTATGCGGAAAGCACCAAGCCCCAATGCATGCCGGGCGAAAGAGGTCTTATACATTTTTCCGACCAAGCGTGGGTCAACGGGTATGACACGGAGCCTTCACTTTTTCGCTACGTGGAATTCGATAATATGGGTTCCTATGATTATTTCGACGAGGAAGAATGCGCTTGCCCGGATTGCGTGGGATTCGGGAGTCGGATTTTCAACAGCATTTTTTATACCGCTCACGCTGAAGAACCGGCGAAGCCGGACAGAATGAATCCGTCTATCCTGTTTGAAGCCGGCCGGCTTCATGTCGAAAATTCAACTTTCAGAAATAATTCCTACGCGGATGTGAAAGTGAACACCGGATATTATGACGGCGAACCGGCAAGCTATTTGAAAATATCCAATTCCAATTTTTCCGGCAATAAGCAGGGAACCGCTTTGATTTCCAGCGCCAAGCGATATAATGAAGACGATGATTTCGTTTTAGCGAAAGACAGGGTTATTCTCAAGAATAACTGGTATGGCAGTTCAGCCGGTCCGAAAACCGGTCCGGAATATATAATCGGCGGAGAGATTGTCAGCGGAGATTATACTCTCGATGATTGGAGAACCACCGATTTGATTACCGATCCGGTGATTGTTATTCCGGGGATTATGGGGTCGGCTGAAGTGACTAACGCACTGATGAGCAGGAAATTAGTGCTTGATCCTATTCTTCATACCTATGATAATCTGATAGCGTCCCTTGAGGAAAACGGATACGAAAAAAACAAAAATCTTTTCGAATTTCCCTATGAATGGAGAGATAGCAACATCGCGACAGCCGATATCTTGAAAAACAAAATTCAAAGCGTGAAAAGCAATACCGGAGTTTCCCGGGTTGATCTGGCGGCTCATTCGATGGGAGGATTGGTTGCCCGCTACTATATTGAAAGCCCGGCTTATCAAAATGATGTTGATCAATTGGTAACATTGGGAACTCCGCACAAAGGGTCGCCCAAAAGTTATCTGACTTGGGAAGCGGGAGAGGTCGGTACTGAGTTTGAAGATAAGGTTATTAAGAATATCTTCCAGCTCGAAGCGCTTCACTCGGGATTTCTTGATCTCAAGAAATATATCCAAACCCGGGTAGGCTCAGTGGCGGAACTTTTGCCTGATTACGACTATCTTGAAAACGCTTCCACCGGAGAAATGAAAAATTATCCCGATAGCTATCCGGGGAATATACTTTTGGAATTTTTGAACAGTTCAAGCCGGATGGAAAAAATGGACAAAGTCAATTTTTACAATATTGTCGGAGATATTGATGGCGCGGAAAATACCATTAAAAAGTTTAGAGTAATTGATAGCACAGTTTCCGGAAAATGGGAG
>MFSF01000018.1 GCA_001784815.1 Candidatus Moranbacteria bacterium RIFOXYA12_FULL_44_15 | reverse complement strand
GATGGCGAAGGAATATTACGGCTTGGAAAATTTAAAAGTCGTTTATGATTTTTCCAAGGACGATCTGAAAGAATATCTGGCTAAGGGGAAACCGATCATTATTCCGGCGGCCGGCCGGAAGCTGGGCAATCCAAACTACAGCGGTCTGGGTCCGCTTTATCACGTCTTGGTTTTGACCGGCTATGACGGCGATACTGTGATCACCAATGATCCGGGTACTCGCAAAGGCGAGGGGTATAGATACAACATTGATGTTTTCTATAACGCTATCCATGATCTCCCGGGAAGCCCGGAAAACATTGAACAAGGCCGAAAAGCGATGATTGTAGCGGAATAATGGGAAATAGAAATATATCTTGAAAAGTAGAGCCCCGACAAGTCGGGGCTCTACTTTATTGGGGGATTTTGTGCTACAATAGAAACGTAAATAAAAAACAAAACGGAATGGAGGTGGAATATGATGGATAATAAAAAAGTAGCGGACGGTTTGATCGCGGTTTCAGCTGTGACGGCGGTGGTGTCCGGATATGTTTCTGTTTTTGGAAGCGATGTTTTCAATTTGGCCGGAACGCAATGGATGATGATTGCCATAATTTTTGGAATTTACGGACTTTACGCCAAACTGAAGATAGCCTAAAGAAATACGTATTTTTACCGATAAGAGAGCGAATTTATCACGAATGGATGCGTTTTTATTATGGAAAAGAAGTTATATATAATCGCGCATAACATTCGAAGCGCTTACAATGTCGGTTCGATTTTTCGGACTGCTGACGGCGCCGGCGTGGAAATGATTTATCTGACCGGTTATGCCCCGGCGCCATTTGATTCTGAAAAAGATGCTTACCCAACGCGAGCGCAAAAAATGATCGCTAAGACCGCCCTAGGAGCGGAAAAAACAGTTTTTTGGGAAAAGGCGGAAGATGCTATTAGTCTTGTTAATAATTTGTTAAAAGCCGGAGTCCAGGTTATAGCGCTTGAAAACGGAGTGCCAAGCGTCGATTATAAAAAGCTTAAGCCGCGCTTTCCTTGCGCCTTGGTTTTGGGAACGGAAGTGTCGGGTATCGATAAGGAAATCTTGGAAAAATGCGACTGCGCTATTTCCATTCCGATGCGGGGTCAGAAAGAATCACTGAATGTGTCGGTGGCGGCCGGCATCGCGATATATGAAATATTAAAAGACAGTCAAAATAAATGAAGAAGAAACTGGCGGTTTTTGATATTGACGGAACGATATTTCGAAAAAACCTGGCTTTCGAGTTGATTGACGAGTTGGCTTGGATGAATGTTTTTGACAAAAGCGTCAGAAAAACTTTGACGCGGCTGTATTCCAATTGGCTGGATCACAAAGGAACATATGAGGAATATCGGAAGGCTCTGGTGTATCTTTACGCTGATAATCTGAAAGGCTGCAAGCGGGAAGAAATCACGGAGGCTAGTAGGGCGGTGGTGCCTTTTTACAAAGACCGGACTTATATATTCGCCAGTCAATTAATAGACAAACTTAAAAAAGAAAATTACCATATTATAGCCGTGTCCGGATCGCCTTCGGAAATAGTGGAAGAATACAATAAATATTTCAAGTTTAACGCGGTTTTTGGTTCGGTCTATGAAACGGATGAAGATGGGATATACACCGGCAAAGCTATTTTCGAACCGACTATCCACAAGGGGCATGTTGTAAAACAGTATGTCTTGGAGCATGATTTAACCCTGGAAGACTCGTATGGAGTGGGAGACACGGAGTCGGATGCCAAATTTTTGGAAATAGTGGAAAATCCCATCGCTTTCAATCCCAACTTCAATTTGAAAAACATCGCCGAAGAGAAAGGCTGGCGGATTGTAGTGGAGAAAAAAGATGTTATTTATGAAATAACCAAAAATTCAAAGTAACTATATGTATGACGCTTATTTGGTTTTGATAATAGTGGCCGTGATAATATTCTACGCGATTTACGCTTTGTTTGATTTTGCCACAAAGGGCAACCTTAATGATTTTTTAAACAGGTGGCTAAGGAAGACGCTTTGGATTTGGCTTCCGTTTTATGCCATCTGGAGATTGGTGAAAGATATGATTTTGAAGAAGTAGAAAAAAATAAAAGCGGAGAAAAAGAAAAAACGCCTTCCGGCGTTTTTTCTTTTTTGTAAATACTACTTTATGCTTTCAATCAATTTCGCGAAGACTTTTGGGTTTTCAACAGCCATCTGAGAAAGGACTTTGCGATCAACCTCGATTTTCTTGTCAGTCATCATTTTTATGAAGGGGCTGTAGCGCAAACCCAGTTCTCGAAGAGCCGTATTGAGCCGGACAATCCAGAGGCGGCGCATAGTTCTTTTCTTGACGCGCCTGTCCCGCAGAGCGTAACTGCCAGCCTTAATTACCGCTTGTTTGGCGGCGCGAAAAGTGGACTTTCTTCTCCAACGATATCCTTTGGCATCTTCCAATAAATTTTTCCTGCGTTTTGAGGCGGCAACTCCGCGTTTTACTCGTGTCATTTAATTGCGAATTATTACGAATGGGGGCGAATGAGGCTACGAATGGGCGGCTTGGGAAATTATTTGTAACTTCATTTGCTCCCTATTTGTAAAACATTAGTTACTATAAGGCAAGGCGTTCAGGACATTTTTTTCGTCAGCCTTGAAAAGACGGACGTCTTTTCTTTTCTTCCGACCTTGCTCTCCGGTTTCTTTGGAATTAAAATGGTTCTGCTTGGTTTTTCTGCGGAGAACTTTCTTATTTTTGGTAACTTTTACCTTTTTAGAAAGCGCTTTGAATGTTTTAATTTTAGGCATAGAATCGGTAGCGATACGAATGACACGAATTGCATACGAATGCTACGAAAAGTTATTCGTGTCATTCGTATGCAATTCGTAGATTGGTATCGCTTATTGAGGGCTTATTATTGTATTAAATCCTCCGGGAAATCTTTTTACTTCCTGTTCTATCTTGTTAGGGACGGCGATGGATTTTATGAATTCGAGGAGGCTTTTTCTGGCCAAATCCTGGTGAGCCTTTTCTCTACCGCGAAGGCGGATTTCCAATTTGAGCTTGTGACCTTTTTGTAGAAATTTTTCCGCTTGGTCTTTTTTGAATCCCAGATCATGGTCGTCCGTCCTTACGCCGATGCGGATTCCCTTAATGTCGAATTTCTTTTGTTTGGCCCGGCTTTGTCTTTCTTCTCTGGATTTTTGGTATTGATATTTCCCAAAATCCATTATTCTGCAAACCGGGGGTTTGGCGTTGGGAGCAATTTCAACCAAATCAAGTTCTTTTTCCTTGGCCAGTGCCAGCGCCTGAAAAGGGGGCATTATTCCCAGTTGGTTTCCACTGTCGTCAATAACCCGAATTTGAGGAGCTTGGATATAGTTATTAATTCTGGTTCGGGGTTCCCTTTTCTTAAAAAATGGTTTTTTGTACGGTGATCTTCTAATGGATTTAATTTTAATTGTTATAGTGGAGATGGCGAGAATCGTCAGCCATAGGCTGATCCGCCTATGGCGGAAACTCGCTCTTGTGGAGATGATGGGAATTGAACCCATGTCCAAAATTATTCATCAAAAACAATCTACAAGCTTATCTTATTTGGTAAGTTCGGTTAAAGATAAAAATAAGAAAAATTACTTCAACCTATCTCTATGTTAATTTTACGCATATTGCCGAGAGAATGCAATATAGGCTATCCCAATGTATGACACCGGAATTCTTCTATCGGGAGTCGAAGGTCCGATGGCTGCGGCTACTCGAAGGATTTACGCCGCGGCATAAGCAAAATTGGTTGTAAAAGCTTGCGCCATTACAGTTTTTGCCTTTGTTATGAAGTTTGCACTTATAACTTTGATAATAGTTTAACGAGATAATATCTTCGCTCGGCTTGCCTGTTTTTAACGTACAACTTGTCGAAACCAAACATCCCCATGGGGAAAATTAAAAATTCTTTAGCCTTCTCCTTATTCCTCGCTCATCCTCTCTTTTCTTGATATCTTCCCGTTTGTCGTATTTCTTTTTTCCTTTAGCTACGCCGAATTCCAGCTTCAGATAGCGTTTTTTAGTATACACTCTGATAGGCACCAATGTCAAGCCTTCCGTGCGGGCTTTCCCGATGATTCTTTTGATTTCTTCCTTTCGCAAAAGCAGCTTTCGGGGGCGGGTAGGATCATACGCGGAGGCGTTCCCGGCGTGTTTATAAAAAGGAATATGCGCGTTAGTTAAATACAATTCCGATCTCTTGATTGTTACGAAGCTTTCTTTGAGGCTGATATGTCCGGTCTTGATTGATTTTGTCTCTTTTCCCAAAAGAACCAAACCGGCCTCGAACTTTTCCAGGATTTCATAATCGAAATGGGCGCGTTTATTTGTGGCAAAGGTAGTCAAGCTCGTGATACGTATTCGCCTTTCTCCGTATTGACGATTATATTGTCGCCGGTTTTGACAAAGAGGGGGGTGGAAACCTTGAACCCGGTTTCCAAAGTGACGACTTTTCCTCCGGTGGAAACAGTGTCGCCACGGACGCCGGGAGGAGCTTCAGTGACTTGGAGCGTTACCTTTATCGGCAATTCGATATTTATCGGGTTGCCGTTGAAGTTAAGTAGAATTATCTCGATGCCCTCTTTCAAATAATTGGTATTGTTTCCCAAAACTTCTTTGGAAAGAGAAAATTGCTCATAAGATTCGCTGTCCATAAAGTGGTAATCTTTCCCGTCTTTGTAAATATATTGCGCTTTGGCTTTGGCGATGTCGGCTTCCTCGACCGATTCGGATCCTTGGAAAGTTTTTTCCAAAACGGCGCCAGTTGAGAGATTCTTGAGACGGGTGCGCAAAACCGACCCGGCTCGACCGGTTTTGGAGTGTTCATGGTAAAGTACGGCAAAGGGCTGGCCGTTAAGGATGATATTTTTACCGGTTTTAATGTCTGAGATGCTAAGCATATTTTACCGAGCGACGAAGGGCACTAAAGCCATTACGCGGGCTTTTTTGATGGCGTTGGCCAGTATCCTCTGATGTTTGGCGCAGGTTCCGTGCCTTTTCGGAGGATAAATTTTTCCCTGGGAGTTCATAAAACGCCGGATGAGATAGGCGTCCTTGAAATCTATTTTGTCCATTTTATTTTGACAAAAATGGCACTGTTTCTTCTCTTGTTGGATTTCGCTCATATATTTCTGTTTTACGAACTACGAAATAAATACGAAATACGAAGGTACGAAAAGGTCTAATGTTGTGTTTCGTAGTTCGTTAATTTCGTAGTTCGTAACTATTAAAAGGGTACGTCCTCGATTTTCACTTCTTCTTCCTCTTCCAAGTTGATGGTAGGAAGGATTTCCGCGGGAGCTTCCGGTTGAGGAGAGGGTGATTGCGATTGTTGAGCCGGCCGGTTGTAGTTGGAGTTGCCGCCGGACTCATAGGCGCTTCGAGGCTTTGATCCAAGCTGCATATTCTCCACCACAATTTCAGTTTTCCAGCGGTCAGCGCCGGTCTTGTCGGTATATTTTTGAGTTTGCAGACGGCCTTCAAAATACGCCTCCTGGCCTTTGATAAGATATTGCCCCGAAATTTCCGCCAATCGTCCCCAGAGAACCAAATTGTGAAACTCGGTCTTTTCTTGCTTTTGGCCGCTTTTGTCTTTCCAAGTGTAGCCGGTGGCAAGGGATATGGAAGCGACAGTTTGTCCGGAAGGAGTGTTTCTTACTTCTGGGTCGCGCGTCAGCCGCCCGACCAGGATGACTTTATTGACATTCATAGAACTATAGCGATACGAATGACACGAATTGCATACGAATGCTACGAAAAGTTATTCGTGTCATTCGTATGCAATTCGTAGATTGGTATCGCGGTTAAATGTTTAGTATCTCCTCCAATTTTTTGTCGATGTCTTCCTGGGGCTGCGATTTTTCGGTTCCCGCTTCTTTCTTTTCTCTGGCCGCTTCAACTTTCTTTTGTTCAACCTTCTTCTCTCCTTTGAATTTTTGCGTCCGAGCTTCTTTGGTTTGTTCTTCGCTGATTCTTTCTTCTTTGGATCTCAGCTCGGGAAGCTCGTCGGCCTTGCTGATGAGAAAGCGCAAAACGCCGTTGTGCAAGTTCAGCTTGCGGTTTATTTTAGCCAGATTTTCCGCTTCGGCCATCTCGAACCTTTGGGCGGTATAGATGCCGTGGGTTTCGTGCTTGACTTCATAAGCCAGCCTTCTTTTTTCCTGTGTTTCCTTCTCTTCGAAATTGCCGCCGTTTTCAGTGACAATCGCGTTCACTTCCTTGCGGATGTTTTCCAGCTCCGCCTCTTTGGAAGCGCCAACCAGGTAAAATAGTTCGTATTTCATTTTGCATTTACGAACTACGAAATGACCGAACTACGAAACACTTATGACTTCAGTTTCAATGTTTTCGTACTTTCGTATTTCGTATTAAATTCGTATTTCGTAACCAATTAAAGACCGTCTCCCAAGAAAGTCCCGGTACGGATGCTATCCTCTTATCTCCGCCAAAGCGGAGCGAGAGAATATGGGACTTTCTAAGTTAAATGTAGTCTACTATCCAAAGTCTTTTTAGTCAATAGCAAAGCCCACGAATTTCATGGGCTTTGGGTTTGCCATGTTTGGCTAGGCAGACGCAAGCAACTCATCCACGGACTTCTCCAATTGCCTAAACTCATCTCGAGTAAGGGAGAGGGTTGTTCCGCGAGATAGGCCGTAACGAGTAGTGGGATAGAATCGTTCCTCTCTTTGTTTGTGAATCCAGGCGGGCGTTACCATTTCCGGGTCTACACTTTCCTTGGTTGCAATTAGATTCGAGAGCAGTGAGTTTAGGTTCTGTATTTTTTCAGGTTGCGAAGGAACTAAATCCATGGCATCTCCTTTTTTGGGTTAGTTGATTTTATTTTTTTGACTATATCTTAAATTCTATCACATCCCCATCTTGTACAACATACTCCTTCCCTTCCAGCCGGAGTTTGCCCAGTTCGCGGGCTTTTCCCCAAGAACCGGTTTTTAGGAGTTCGTCCCATTGAATCACTTCCGCTCGGATGAATTTGTCTTTGAAATCATTGTGAATAGCGGTTCCGGCCAGGGGCGCCGTCCAGCCTTTTTGAATAGTCCAGGCGCGGGATTCATCAACGCCTGTGGTAAGGAAAGTAATCAGCCCCAAAATTTCATAAGCCTTGAGAATCAAACTGTCCAAATTCGATTTTATTTCCAATTCCGCCGCTTCTTCAGGGGTCATTTCCAAAAGTTCTTCTTCAATTTTTATATCCAATTTGACGTGGTTTCTATTTTCCAAATTGTCGGACAATTTTCGATTGGTATCACTGACGTTATAAACGTACAAAAACGGCTTCATGGTGAGAAGGGACATCTCGCGGACGATAATGGTTGTGTATTCCTCCGATAAATTCAGTATGCCCGTAGGGGTTTGATTTATCAAACTTTTTTTTGTCAGAGGTTCAATAAATTGAACCCCTACGAGAGAATTTGCCAATTTACCATCTTCTAAAGCCTTCTGAATCTTATCAATCACGCCCAGCTGGATGTCCGCGCCCTTTTTATTGCCCCGAACATCTTTTTCAACTCTCGTCCTGGTTTTTTTGATTGTTTCTAGATCGGCTAAAATTAGTTCCGTGTTGATTATTTCAATATCGCTCTCCGGATCAATTTTATTGTGCACATGAATAATATTGGAATTGTCAAAAACCCGAACCACATGAGTAATGGCGTCTACTTCCCGGATGTTGGCCAGGAATTTGTTGCCCAGACCCTCGCCGGTCGAAGCGCCCTTGACAAGGCCCGCGATGTCGACAAATTCAATGACGGTCGGAACAATCTTTTTTGAACGCGACATCTCCGCCAATCGCGAAAGCCGCGAATCCGGCACTTTAACAATCCCGATATTGGGTTCAATAGTACAAAAAGGATAATTGTTGATATCGACCGGGTTTCTGGTGAGTGCTTTGAAAAGGGTTGATTTGCCGACGTTAGGAAGGCCGACGATGCCAATCTTCATACTTTACGAATTATAAATCTTATACAAATATACTAATGTACGAATAGCAATATAGCAAATAGGCAAACCTAAAGGCAAACCTAAAACCGAGTTTTAGGTTGTTCGAGTTTTAGGTTGTTCGAAAAGATTGGAAGAAGAAACAGGGTTTATGGTATTATAGGAGTGTAACAATTAAAACTAACAAAATGGACAAAGCAATCAATCCGGGGATTTTCAAGGCGTATGATATTCGAGGAGTTTATCCGGAAGAAATCAATATTGACACGGCATATAACATCGGTCGAGCGCTTATCGCCTATACTAAGGCGAAAAAAGTGGCGGTGGGGATTGATATGCGAAAATCTTCGCCGGAATTGGAAGAGGCGGTTGTGAAAGGCATAACCGACCAAGGGTCGGATGTGGTTAGGATAGGTTTAAGCTCGACCCCGATGCTCTATTTCGCTTCCTGGAATTTGGACGCGGACGCGGCGGTTATGGTGACGGCTTCGCATAATCCGGCGGAGTATAACGGGATGAAATTTTGCCGGAAGGGAGCGGTGCCGATCGGGGAGGGAAGCGGAATGGAAGAAATCAGGGATTTGGCGATAGCGGGAAACTTTCCGGACAGTGAAGTAAAAGGAGAGGAATCGGAAGACTTGGAGTTGAAGCAAAAGTATTTGGATTATATAGCCGGCTTTTTCAAATCCGGGTCAGCCAAGAAGAAAGTGGTTATTGATTTCGCCAATGGAATGGGAATTATTGATAAGGAGGTGTATGAAAAATTGTCCGGGGATGTTGAATCAGTTTATATGTACGATAACTTTGACGGGAATTTTCCTAATCACGAAGCCAATCCGCTAAAAACAGAAACGCTCGCGGCTCTTCAGAAAAAAGTCATCGAGGAAGAAGCGGATCTGGGGATCGCGTATGATGGAGACGCTGACAGGGTCGGTTTCGTAGACGAAAAAGGGCAGGTTATCCCGATGGATTTCGTAACGGCTCTTCTGGCGGAAGAAAAGTTGAAGAAGATGCCCGGATCTTTAATTCTTATGGATCTTCGCAGTTCGAATTCTGTTAGGGAGGCCATTGAAGAAGCCGGGGGGCAAGTGCACGAAAGTCGGGTTGGTCATTCTCTCATAAAAAAGCAGATGCGGGAAGAAGGAGCGATTTTTGCGGGGGAGCTTTCGGGACATTATTATTGGGAGGAAAATTCCAAAGCGGAGATGTCCACCTTGGCGGCGCTTAGCCTCATTAATCTCATCAATGAAACGGGCGCAAAGATGTCAGAATTAGTCTATGGGCTTAAGAGATATTTTCAAAGCGGAGAAATAAATTCCGAAGTAGCCGACAAGGACGCAGTTATGCAAAAATTAAAAGATAAATATAAAGATGGAAAATTGTCGATGTTAGACGGCATCAAAATTACTTTTCCCGAATGGTGGTTCAATGTCCGGGCGTCCAATACCGAGCCTGTTCTGCGCTTGAATTTGGAAGCCAAAATCAAAGATCTTATGGAAGAAAAGCGGGACGAAGTGCTGGGAATAATTCGAGGTTAATTATTAAGTTTCAAAATATGCTGGACGAAAACAAGTATGCGCGAAAAGACAATGGCACGGGTCACATGCCGCACAATTTGGTGAACGCGGAAGATCCGTCGGACGTGCTCTCGCTTTGTTCTTGCGGAGGAACCCGGGATCCGGAGGGTTTTTGCGACGGGACGCATAACAAGAAAAAGGGGCTGGGTTGTCCCTGTTGGTTTTGCCGGGAGAAAGATGATCGAATGGAAAACGAATTTGACAGTGAATCCAAATGCGGATAGCAAAGGCAAAAGAGATAAAAAAAGGAGCCGAGAGGCTCTTTTTTGGCAGGTATCTCGGAACGTACCCAGGTACGTTCCTAAATGATAAACCCGATTCTTTTTTTCACTTCATCCAGTTTCTTTTTTGCCAGCGGGCGGACTTTTTCGGCGCCAGCACGCAAAATTTCAAGAACTTTTTCGTCGTCGTATTCTTTCAGTTTTTCTTGGAAGGGTCTTATAAATGAAACCACGATGTCAGCTAAATCAGTCTTGAAATCAGCGTAACCCTTGCCTTTGTATCTCTTTTCAATTTCTTTGGCGGGAATATCGGAAAGCAGGGAATAAATATTAATAAGATTTTTGAGCGCCGGCTTGTCGTTGGAGTAAATAATTTCCGATCCGGAATCCGTCACGGCTTTTTTAATTTTCCTTTTTACTGTTTCCTTATCGTCGGTGAGCGCGATATAATTATATTCCGACGCCGCGGATTTGGACATTTTTTTGGTCGGGTCGTCCAGTCCCATAATGTTTTGGCCAACTTCCGTGGTGTAGGGCTTGGGGATAACAAAAGTGTCACCAAATTTTTTATTAAATCTATTGGCCAGTGTCCTGGTTAACTCAATATGTTGCACTTGGTCTTTTCCGACAGGAACGAGCTCTGTATCGTAGAGCAATATATCTGCGGCCATGAGGACAGGGTAGTCAAAAAGGCCAACGCCAGTTTTATATATTAAATATTGTTCAGTTTCCTCTTCGAAAAGCACTTCCCTGTTGATTATTTGTCCTTCTATTTTCTTTTTTAAAACACCGCGTCTGCCGTCGAATCCTTTCATGGCTTTATCTACAAATTGCGACATTTTTAATAAATCTTGCATTTTAGCTATTGTATTTAACATCCAAGCCAACTCCGCGTGTTCACTTATATGAGATTGAATAAAAAGCGAGCACTTCTCCGGATCAATGCCGGAAGCTAAATATACTTTCGCCACATCCAAAGTTTGTCGTCGCAATCTTTCCGGATCCTGGGGGACAGTGATGGCGTGAAGATCGACCACGCAAAAAATCGAGTCGTATTCATCTTGAAGTTTGACCCAATTTTTGATGGCGCCCAAGTAGTTGCCCAAATGAAGATTACCTGATGGCTGTATGCCGGAAAAGATGCGTTTTTTATTCATAAATCAAGTATAAAGCAGGAGGTATAAAGTGGCAAGTTCTTAAAAATTATGTTAAACTTTATCCAGTAGCCAGACTGGCTCGTTTTTAATTATTAAGAAAAAGACATGCGGGACATCCAAGAAGTGTACAACGAACTGCAGGAAAATAAAAAAGAGCAGAAAGAGATCAGACGCGAATATAAAGACGCGCTGGCGAATGCCAATGAGTTTGAAGAAACAGAGGAAAAGCTCAAGGAACTGCGCGAAAAGAAAAAACAAATTGAAACTATGACGCAAAGCCGTTTCGGCGCGCGTTGGGATCAGATGGAAAAACTCAAAGCCAAAGCCGAAGAGCTGAATCAGATGATGAGCGACATTGCTATGAGCAATCTGGTGGAAGGAAAAGCCGTGGCGATAAAAGATGAATATGACAACGATTACGAACCGGTGTATAAGATTACGTTCAAGAAGGTCGCGTAGCGAACATGAAACATGAAACAACCCTTGCGTAGAGGGTTGTTTTTTTATGCGGTGCGCCCTCTCCTGTCGCGAGTACGCGACATCCTCTCCCGATTACGGGAGAGGAGGATTGGGAAAAAGAGTGTTTATACTTCAATCACCACTGGTAATACCATCGGTCGGCGTTCGGTTTTTTGGTAGAGATATTGTCCGACGACTTCGCGAATGTTGTTTTTGACGTAGTCCCAGTTGACGGCTGCGTCGGGGGAAGTTTTCTGAGCGACCACTTCTTCCACTTTTTTCTTGGTGGCGTTGACGAGATCAAAATTTTCTTTGACGAAGATGAATCCTCGTGACGTGACTTGCGGCTTGCCGATAATTTTTTTGGTCTTGCCGTCGATGATCACCGTGATGACGAACATTCCGTCTTTGGCCAGCAGTTGGCGGTCGCGAAGAACGACTTGCCCGATGTCGCCGACGCCCAATCCATCCACCATGATATTGGAAAGCGGCACTTTTTCCGAAGTAACTTTGCCGTTGCCGCGATAATCGAATTCAATGACGCGGCCGTTTTCGCCGATAAGGATATTTCTTGGATCCATTCCGACTGAGACACCCAGTTCGCCATGAAGTTTCAACATGAAATAGTTGCCGTGGATTGGAATGAGATATTTTGGACGAATAAGGTTAATCATCATTTTGAGGTCTTCCTGGCGGGCGTGCCCTCCGGCGTGGACGTCCATCATATGGTAGTTGATGACCTTGGCATCTTTCCGATAAATCGTATCCATAATGCCTTGCACCGTCCTTTCATTTCCCGGAATAACCGAAGAGGAAAGCACAAAAGTATCGTCTTTATGAACCTTGACAAAGCGGTGTTCACCGTTGACGATCCGCATCAAAACTGCGTTAGATTCGCCTTGCGCCCCGGTGCAGATGATAGCTACTTTTCCGTCCGGATACTCGTTGATTTTATTGATGGGAATGATAGTTCCTTTTTTGGCTTGCAAGTGTCCCAGTGTTCTGGCGATTTCCACGTTGGTTTTCATGGAATAGCCGTCCACCGCCAGTTTTCTTCCGTGTTTTTCAGCGGCGATGATGACTGACTGAATGCGCGAAATTAGCGCCGCGAAAGTGGCGATAATCAGCCGACCTTCGGTGCGCTCGAAAATGTCATCCAGAGTTTTGGCGATGCGCGATTCGGAAAGGGAATAGCCCGGAGTGCGAGAATCGGTAGAGTCGCTCATCAGCGCCAAAACGTTTTCACTGCCCAAGCGGGCGATCTTGGCGATATCGGCCGGCGCGTCGGAAACCGGGGAATGGTCGAATTTGAAATCGCCGGTGTGGATAATGGTTCCTGCCGGAGTGGAAATAGCCAATCCCACCGCGTCGGGAATGGTGTGGTTAACATGGAAGAACTCCACGCTGAAAACTCCCAAGCGCACGCGGTCGATCTTTTTGACGGTGTGGATGTTAAGCGGTTGCTTGTCTTTGTAATCCTCTTGCCGTTTCATCACGATTCCGCGAGTCAGTTCCGTCATATAGATCGGCGGATTGCCGATTCTTTCCATCAAGTGCGGAATGGCGCCGATGTGGTCATAGTGGGCGTGAGTAATCAGCACTCCGCGGATGTTTTTTTCCTTCCCTTTGAGATAGGTTACGTCGGGAATAAGATAGTCGATTCCCGGCATATCTTCGTCAGGAAACTGCAGTCCCATATCGACGATGATAATGTCTTGCCCGTATTCGAAAATGGTCATATTGCGTCCGACTTCCTCGAGTCCTCCGAGAGGGATGACGCGCAAGTTATTTTTAGCATGGCCATAGACCGCTTGGGGCGCGACCATAATTTTCGGCATTGTTTTAACTGCCGCCGGGGCAGGGTTTGTTCGTTTGAACATAGATAATTTGAAAGACTGTTCTTTTGCAATCTTTCTTGGTTACAAGATTTTCGCTAAAGGCGAAAAATCTCTTGTTGATTAAGACTCGTTTATTTCAAATTGAAAAAAGTTTAGAGAAAACTCTCTAAGAAGTTGAAATAAAAAGTGGCGTCTTCCAGAAGATTCGAACTTCTAATTGTTGGGTCTATTTCCCAAAAACACACCTGTTAAGACAGATTTTTTATAAGATTAAAAAGCAAGAAGATTTCAAAAGATAAAGATAAATATGAGAAGAAGTTGCCTAAGCTTACTATATCACAGTAGTATACTCTTTTCTACGGATATGTCAAGGGCGCGGACTAGCATTTAACTCCAGCTTTTTTTACGTATTTTCCCAAGAGCCACGAGCTGGATTGCACTTTGCCTCCGCGTCCGACATTTTCTACTACCTTATAACCAATAGTTTTCTGTAACTCGATCTCACAAGGCGGAATATTTTTCAAATCCCTGTCTCCTCCTTGGGCAAAAATATCCGGTCGGATTTTCTTGAGTTCTTTGCAGACGCTCATGTCAGTCGGGTTTGGCTTATGCGCGGTTAACATCACCTTATCCACTCCTTTTATTCCTTCGATCAATTCTTTGCGTTCCCGCTGAGGCATGAAATTGGTGCCTTTCTTTTTTTTGAGCCAGTTATCATTATTGAGAATTACTATCAACTCGTCTCCCAGCGCCCGGGCTTCTCTGAAAAGCCGGACATGTCCGACATGGATGGGATCAAATCCGCCGCTTACTGCTACGAGAATTTTTTTGTTTTTTGCCTTTTTCATAAACTCAAAGTTACTTTATTAAAAAAATATTTTGCCGGTATGGACTTCTTCTTATTAAGCGAACCCCCCCTATTGAGGTTTAAAATGAAGACAATCAGAGTATACTACAAAGAATGGCTGTTGAATAGTTCAAATCGACAGCATTTTTTTCAAATCTTCCACCATATCTACCGGTGTCGGATCTTGCTTATAATTCAAGGCCAAATAGTATGAAACCCAATCGGCAAGGGCAAGGGTTGAAAATATGGCGAGAAAAAAGTTTTCATTGTCGGGAATATCAATAAGGGTTGTCTCAACGCCTTTTTTTCTAAGAAGTCTTGCTGTTATGTTCATTCTCTTTGCAATTTGCGGGTGTCCGGTTTTATCCATCAGGGTGATGGTGTGAAATTTAGCTTGCGGAAGGCTGAAGCCTACCATTTCATTGTGGTTAAGCTC
>MFSF01000017.1 GCA_001784815.1 Candidatus Moranbacteria bacterium RIFOXYA12_FULL_44_15 | reverse complement strand
TAATAAATTTTAAATTTTTTAATTGTTCAATTTAAAAATTTTTAACATTAAAAATTCATTTCAAATTAAAAATTTAGCCTTAAAAATTTGTCCTAAATAATTGACTCAAAAAAACATTCTCCTATTTTATCAATGCGTTTCTCAATTCCTTTAATTGCCTCCCCACGCTTCCATCCATCACCTCGTCTCCCACCCGGATAATAACTCCGCCCTTTATCGACTCGTCGGTCTTTTCAACCAAAACTGATTCTTTCGCGCCGTATTTGGTACGTACATATATACGTACTTTGTTACGTAACTCATTACTTAACACTTCCCGGCTGGTCACTCGTGCTTCCACAATTCCGTTTTCCCGATTATGGATATCTCCAAATTTCTTAATAATATTATTTTTTAATCTTAACTGATTATTTTTCGCCAAAATTTTTGTAAAGTTTTTCAAAACAGAATCAATCTCGCCCTGAGATTTTTCTTTCGTCACTTCATATAAACTTTGGGCGTATTGTTGAACGGAAATTTTCATATTCTTTTTTTACCCCCTCTCCCGTAATCGGGAGAGGGCTGGGGAGAGGGCACATTCGCAAACGCTGTTTCGAACCCTCTCTGTCGCGAGTACGCGACACCCGCCTGCTTCGAAATGCTAACAGCCATTAAGTACTGATTGGTTAAGGCAAATTAGTCTGCAAGCTTATTCTATACTCAGTCAATGTCGAAGCATTTCGGGCAGGTCTCTCCCGATTACGGGAGAGAAGGATAGTTGTAAAACCTTTTTAGCTCTTGTTTGCTTTAATTAGCTCTATTTTCGCGAGTTATCGCTCTCTCAATCAACTCCCTATCTTTCTCGCTGTCAATCTTCTCGCCCAAAATCTTCGCCGCCGCCGCCGCGACCAGCTCCGCCACTTCCGATTTTACTTCCGCGAGCATTTTTCCTTTCTCTTGTTCGATCAAGTTCTTGGCGTCCGCGATCGCCTTGTCAGTCTTGTTTTTTGCCTCCGCGACAATCATCTCCGCGTTTTTTTTGGCTTCTTCTTCCGACTTTTTGATAATCGTCTGAGCTTCTTTTTTAGCGTCAGTCATTACTTCTTTTTCTTTCTGTGTTATTTCCTGTAATTTTTTCTGTGATTCCTCCGCGTCTTTCAATCCTTTTTCAATTTTTTTAGTTCGGTCGTTAAGCGTCTTCAGAATCGGACCATAGGCAAACTTGTACAATACCAAAAGCACGATCACGAAATTTACGATCTGCGCAGCCAGTAAATTGGCTTCGATGTGGAAAGTTTTTACTAATTCTTCCATAATAATTACTCGCGAATAAGGAGCGAATTAAAAGCTAATTAGAACGAATAATCATTAGCTCCCCTTCGCTTCAATTCGCTCTGCTTTCGCGAGTTATTTAATTGAGAAAGCTATCACCAGTGCGTAAATCGCCACCGCTTCGGCAAAGGCCGCCGCCAGAAGCATCGGCACCAAAATCTTGTCCGCCGCTTCCGGATTCCGTCCAATCGACTCCATAGCTTTCGCCCCGATTCTTCCAATGGCGAGCGCCGGTCCAATCGATCCGATTCCAATTGCCAATCCCTTGGCCATCATTGTTAGATCCATAGTTTTTTTAGTTTACTTGATTTTGATTAGTCGACGGGAGATATTTTTTTAGCGTCGCTTCAAAACTAGCAACTTGTTAATTAATTTTTAATTTAAAATTTTTAATTTTTAATCAATTTTAAATGAAAAAATTCGAAATTGATCAATTGAACATTCAATAAAAATTTCAAATTAAAAATTAAAAATTGTCCTCAGTGTTCCCCGTGCGCTTCCGACGCGATAGCCATAAACACCAGCGTCAGCATGGCGAAAATGAGCGCCTGGATTATTCCCACGATTATCTCTAAAAACATAAACGGCAATGGCAAAAAATAGGCAAAAAGCGCCATCATGGAAGCCAGCAACACTTCACCCGCGAAAATATTTCCAAAAAGCCGAAATGTAAGCGACGCCACTTTGGCGGCCTCGCCGATCAACTCCACCACTCCCACGAAAGCCTTGATCGGATTAACCAAAACTATCGACATATCTTTTCTGATCTCTTTCGGAATGGAAATAAACGCTTTTAGGTTGATAAATTTATTCAAATGAGTCCAAGTACCGACCGCTACCACGCCCATAATATGCGACGCCACGACGGCAAAAAGTGCCAGCGCCAAAGTAGTATTGATGTCCGCCGTTCCTCCGCGAAGAATCGGGATAAACACGCCATGTCCGCCTTCGATTTCATTATACCCGATAGTTCCCACTCCCGGCAAAAGCCCTAGCCAGTTGTTCGCCAAAATAAACAAAAAAAGAGATAGCGTGATGGGCAGGAATCTCTCTGATTTTTTTCGGTTCCCCGTGACGCTGTCCGCCAAATCCAGGGCTTTTTCGAGCAAGAATTCAAAAATATTTTGAATTCCCTTCGGCACGCGCTTAATCTTTTTTCCGACGAAATAAAAAAAGATAACGAGAATGGCTACTGTTATCCAGCTGGCGATCAAAGAATTGGTGACGTTAAAATTTCCGATATGATATACCGGCTCGGCAAACAAGGTTGCTTCGTGAGAAACTTCCTGCTGAACATTTTCAGTATTTGATTGTTCGGTATGTTCCGCCACTAAAGTAAATCGTAATTAGTCAATAGTAATTAGTATTTCCAAATTACTATTTACCACTCACAAATTACAGCTTTTTTATATCACTATTTTTGCTTTTATCTTTACTCTCTTTCTCGATCCTCTTCATCTCCCTCACCGCGTCCCTTACTATTCCGAATGTTGAAACAAAAAAGGCCAATCCTACGGCGGCGAGAAACAGCCAAGGTTCGGTTCCGTATTTCCTGTCCAGCCATTTGCCGACAATCAGACCCAGAATAATCGGCCCGGTAATCCAGCCGGAGAGTTTCGCGAAAAGCAATAAACTGGGCTGCCACCACGGAGCCTTCTGGTTGTCCCCGCCTGCATCGCTATCGGAAGCATTGCGGGCAGGCTTTTTATTTTCCATATTCTTGCCAAAACGTGCAACCACTGTCTATTTTCCGGCAAAATCAAAAAAAAGTCAAGTTCAGGTTTTACGAAATACGAAATTTGCGAAATACGAAAATAATATAATAATCGTTTTCGAAAAAAACCAATGTTCTTTCAAGCGTTTCGTATTTCGTTAATTTCGTAGTCCGTAACACTAGATATCAAAGAGTTTTTTCGCGTTGGCTGTTGTTGCCATCTCTGCCTCCTCAACGCTCACTCCTTTTATCTCGGCGATTTTCTCCGCCACAAATTTCACATAACTCGGCTCATTACGCTTTCCCCGGTATGGCTCCGGGGTCAAATATGGGCAATCTGTTTCAATCAAAATTTTCTCCAAACTTACTTCTCTGATAACTTTGTCATAATCTCTGGCGAAAGTAATAATCCCGTTAAATCCCAAAGAAAAACCCAACTTTATAAATTCCTTGGCATAACTCAAGCGCCCTAAATAACTATGCATCACTCCGCGCAATTTCCCGCCATACTTTTTCTTTTCGGAGGTTAGTATTTCCAAAGTTTCTTTGTATGCTTGGCGGCAATGAATAATAATCGGCAAATCCAATTCTGCCGCCAGCTCGATTTGAAACAAAAAACCCTCTTCCTGCCTTTTCTTGGAATCTTCTTTCTGCTGTTCGGTTATATTTTCATCGGGAAAATAATATTCCAAACCAATCTCTCCAATCGCCACGACCTTGTTCCTGCGCGCCAACTCCTTAAGTTGATCTTTATGCTCCGTATCCCATGTTGCGTGTTTCATGAAATAGTGCGGATGGAGTCCCGCCGCCGCGAAAATATTCTTATGTTTTTCCGCCAGTTCCACCGATCGCCGACTACTCCCCAGCCCCGCCCCGACATTGATAATAGTTTCCCCGCCCGACGCAAAAAAACGCCCAATCACTTCTTCGCGATCCGCGTCAAATTGCTTATCGTCAAGGTGGGCGTGAGTGTCAATTAACATTATTTTATTCTCTGAAACAACGGCTCGACTTTTTTCGTCTCCAGCGCTTTTTTTATTTTTTCGGAAGTTTCCGGCATAAAAGGAGCAACAAGCATAGAAATCTTATCCAGATCATTTAATAACTTCTCCATTACTTTTTCGAATTTTTTCGGATCTATTTTTTTAAGTTTCCAAGGTTCGCTGTCATTGATATATTTGTCATCTTCTTTAATTATATTCCAGATATAATCCAGCGCCTGTCCCAATTCGATGTTTTCTATTAATTTTAAAATTGAATCATTGGAAATTTCAGCCATAGGCTGATCAGCCTTTGGCTGAGATTGTACAAAGTTGGGAGCTGGAAATTGGGAATTTTGAGCGAGTGTAACCACCCGCGACAAAAGATTTCCCAATCCATTTGCCAAATCAGCATTGTATTTTTCCACCATTCTTTCCGTCGTCACATCCACATCTTCCCCGAATGTTCCGGCGCTCAAAAGCAGATAGCGCGTTCCGTCCACACCAAATTTTTCAAGCATTTCGTCAATCGAAATAGTATTTCCTAAAGTTTTGCTCATCTTTTTTCCGCCGGAAAGAATATGACCGTGAGTAAAAAGAGTTTTAGGGAGAGGGAATCCCAAATACATAAGAACGATAGGCCAAATGGTCGCATGCACCCGCAAAATGTCTTTCCCGATAAACTGGACATTCGCCGGCCAAAATTCAGGAATATTTTCAATATTCCCATCCCAGCCAATCCCGGTAAGATAATTTATAAAAGCGTCCACCCAAACATAAGTCGTATAGCTCTTGTCGAAAGGCAAGGGAATTCCCCAACTGACATTTTTTCTGGAAATAGAAAGATCTTTTAGCTCGTTATTCTTCAAAAATGACAACATTTCTTTTTTATATTTTTCCGGCGTTATCCTAAACTCATCATTTTCTATTTTTTGTATAAGTTCCGCCTGCTTGCTTTTCATATCCAAAAGATAACTTTCCTCTTTCATTTTTTCCGGGATAATATCATGATCAGGACATTTTCCATTCACTAAATCGCTTTCATTTAAAAATTGTTCGCAACCGACGCAATATAATCCTTCATATTCGCCTTTCCTAATCGCCTTATTCTCAAATAATGTTTGGAGCATCTTCGAAACCGCTTTGATATGCTTCTCGTCAGTCGTCCTGATAAAATTGTCATATTTTATATCAAGTTTCTCCCAAAGGCTTTTGAATTCAGCGGAAATCTCGTCAACAAAGACCCTTGGCTCTTTTCCTGCTTCCTCTGCTTTTTTTTGAATTTTTAGCCCATGCTCGTCCGTTCCCATCAAAAAGAAGACATCCTTGCCCTGGAGCTTATGAAACCGCGCCAAAACATCGGCTGCGATGGTCGTATAAGCATGACCAATATGCGGCTTGGCGTTGACGTAATAAATTGGAGTTGTGATATAGAATTTATTCATAATCAATAAACAATAATTGCAATCTCTCCTTTGATCTTGCCCGGATTACTATTAAAATATTCCAAAACTTCCCCGACTGTTCCCCGCACGATTTCCTCAAACATTTTCGTCAGTTCGCGGCCTAAAATTATATTTTTTTTCGGCGCTAGTGTTTTCAAAAGTTCCAGATTTTTTATCAATCGATGCGGAGATTCATAATATATCACTGGCATATCATGCGCGATGAGTTTTTTGAAAAATGTTTCCCGGCCTTTCTTGTGCGGCGGAAATCCCAAAAAAACAAATTGCGCAAGATCGATTCCGGAAACAGATGCCAATGCTGTTAGAGCCGACGCGCCTGGAATCGGAATCACGCAAATTCCCTCGCGCACGGCCGCTTCCACTAAAAGATTCCCTGGATCGGATATCCCCGGTGTTCCGGCGTCGGTGATAAAAGCGATGTTTTTGCCGCTTTTAAGTTCTTCTACAATATAGTCAACTTTAGGAACCGGCTTCACAGACCCGCCGTGGCCGGATTTATAAAAAGAAGCCAGCGAGGTGTTAATCTCATAGTGATTTAAAAGTCTCCTGCTCACCCGAGTGTCCTCGCACACAACCAAATCCGCCTGTTTCAGCACTTCGACCGCTCGAAATGTGATATCAGAGAGATTGCCAATCGGCGTAGCGACGATGTATAATGTGCCTGTAGCCATAAGCCTTACTTTACTAGATTTACTGTACCTTTTTTGAAAGTTTTTCGCAAGAAGTAAAAGTAATTTGTAATTAGTAAATCGTAATTAGGATAAGACAGCACCAGAACATCCTGACAAAAATCCGAGTTACCAATTACTGTTTACCAATTACAAAATCCATGGTTCTCACTACCCACGCCCTTACCGGCGCTGTCATTGGAAAAAATCTAACCAATCTCCCTCTGATAATTTTGCTTTCCCTTGCCATCCATTTTACGATGGATTCTTTCCGTCATGGAGAATATTTTGACAGCCGAATCGCGAAAATAAAGGACACCTGGTGGAAAATCGCTCTAGACTTGTCAATCGGGTTTTTTATAATCATTTCGTTTATTTATTTCAAAAAACCAATCCCGCAAGAAACAGAGCGTATATTTCTCGGTTCATTTTTTTCTCTTCTGCCTGATTTACTCACTCTCATGTATTGGACATTCAAAGAAAATATAGCCCTAGCTAAAGTAAAAACTTTCCATGCCTTCGCTCATCGCTATTCAAGATTTCCCAAATACTCCCCCGAGCGCCAGTGGACATGGCGAAACGCCAGAAACGATATCCTCATTTCCCTCTTCACCATTTTTATTCTTTTTTTATTATAAAAAATAGTAGTCTCTGCAGAGGCCCCTATAAAATCTTCCGTTTTCTGTTTGACTAATTTTGTGATTTCGCCCGGTATTCCATATAATCTTTCACCACCAGACTCAAAGAGGTGGCCACCGGGATGGCCAGGATCGCGCCGATTGTTCCGGCCAATTTCGCGCCGATAAGCAAAGCTAAAATAACTGTTACCGGCGAAAGCCCCACGGCCTTTTTCATAACTTGCGGAGTAATGATATGGTTTTCAAGCTGTTGAGACAAGACATAGACCGCGAGAGCCAGAATGCCGACTGTGGGAGACACCAGAAAGCCCAATGCCACGCCGGGAATGGCTGAAATTATCGGACCGACATAAGGGATGATTTCCATAAACCCGGCAAAAATTGCCAAGATCAGAGCATATGGGATTCCCGCCAAAGAAAGCCCGGTGTAAACAATAAGGAAAATGATGAACATCAGAAAAAATTGCCCAATAAGCCAGCTTCCGATTTTATGCTTCACGCGGTCAGCCAGATTAAGCGCGTAATCATGATGGCGTTTCGGCACCACTTGGGCGATAAACTTTTTGATCCCATCCTCTTCCACGGACATATAAAAAGTAAGAGAAAATATCACGATCAGCGAGATGACGCTGGAAAATATTCCCAGGGTGGTTGAAAAAATATTGCGGGAAAAATTGGAAATTTCATTTCCAAAGTTGCCCAAAATCTGGTTTGTGTCGATATTGATATGGTTCCGGGTGATAAAACTGTTTACCGCCAAAAAGAAGTCCGTAACTTTCTGCGAATAAGCCGGATAGTCGCGAGTAAGCTCTCCGATTTGCTGAGATATTGGGGGAACCAAAAAAGACACAGCCAAACTCAGAATTGAAATTAGAATAGCATAAAGAGCAAGCACGCTAGCCGCGCGCGGAATCTTGTGTTTGCCCAAAAAGTCCACCGCCGGCTCGATGGCGGAAACGAAAATCAAGGAAATGATCAGTAGCGCGATCACGTCGCGCACCAAAAACAAAAACCAAAACCCGAGAAGAATCAGGATGGTTTTGAAAATTATGTTAGTGGAAATTTCGATGGATTGCTTGGACATGATTTTGAAATTATTTAATTCACCTAGCTTCTAAAGACTCAGTAGCTTTTGTAGTTTCTTGCCGTCCTTATGCGGACCGATCACCGCTAAATTCAATTTACTATTCTTGAACACCTCTTTCGCCGCTTTCATTATATCACTTGGCGTAATTTTATCAATCAGCGCGAACTTTTCCGCCACAGTCAAAATTTTCTTTTTAGTTGTTTCCTGGCTGATGAAAAACATCGCCACTTCGTCCGATGCTTCCATTCCCATCACCGTTTTGGCTTTGACATAATCCTTGGCTTTTTGCAACTCTTTTTTATCCACCTTTTCCTTGGAAATTTTTTTGTATTCAGTCAGAATGGTCGCGATGGCCAATTCCAAATTCTTGTGCTCCACCCCGGCTTGAGTAGCGAAATACCCGACGTCTTCGAAAGATTCCACGGCGGACCGGACATAATACGCCAGTCCCCGCTTCTCCCGCACCTCGATGAAAAGCCGGCTCGACATATTGCCGCCCAAAATCACCGACAAAAGCGCCAGCGCGTAACGATCCTTATGATTCCAGTCATATGCCCTCGTCCCCAGCACAAAATGGGTCTGGTCGGTCTTTTTGAATTTGATCTTCAGCTCCGGATTTTTCTGAACTTCTTTGACTTTGGAAATTTTCGCTTTTTTGCCCGGCGCCATCTTGCCAAAAATTTTCCCTATTTCTTTGATTATTCTTGCTTCGTCAAATTTTCCAGCCACGCAAACTACCGTATCATTGGCCGTATAGAAACGCTTCATATAATTGACAAAATCTTCCCGTTTGAATGAGTTGACGGTTCTTTTCGTGCCGATAATTTCCCGCCCCAATTCCGTCCCGCGATAAAGCAGGCTTTCAAAAACATCCCCGACACTCCTCATCGGCATATCTTCATACATATTCAACTCTTGGATAATCGTGCCCTTCTCTTTTTTTATTTCCTCTTCCTCCAGTTTGGAATTGAGATACATATCCGTTACCACATCCAACGCCGTGCCGATATGTTTGGAATCGGTTTTGGCGTAATATCCGGTATTATCTTTGGAAGTAAACGCGTTGAATTCTCCGCCGATCGCGTCCAATTCCTCCGAAATCGTCAACGTATCCGGGCGTTTTTCGGTGCCTTTGAAAAACATATGCTCGATAAAATGCGACAGCCCGGCTTCCTTGTCCGTCTCGTATCTCGACCCTACTCCCACCATCACCATGACCGTCGCCGTCTGCGTTTCTTTCATCGGAACGATAATGATCCGCAAGCCGTTTTTCAAAGTTGTTTTCTTGTGATTCATAGAACTCGCGAAAGCAGAACGAATGTTAGCTGATAAGAGCTAATTTCAATTCGGCTTTAATTATCCCTTAATTCCGTATATCGCCGAGTATTTTTCTTTTATATAATCAATAAAATACTGGCTGTTCAATTTTTCGCCGGTTACTTTTTCCACCAGTTCCCCCGCCGAAAACGCTTTACCATGAATATGGATGTTTTTCCGGAGCCAATTGAGTAGATGTTCGAAATGGCCATTTCTGATTTCTCTTTCCAAATTTAATATTTCTTTTTGAGCGGTATTATAAAACTGTGCCGAGTAAAGATTCCCCAAAGTGTAAGTTGGAAAATATCCGATCATCCCGCCCGACCAATGCACGTCTTGCAGCACTCCCAGCGCGTCGCTCGGCACTTTCAAACCGAAATATTCCTTGACTTTATCATTCCAAATTTTCGGCAAATCTTCCACTCTTATACAACCCTCGATTAAATCTTTTTCAATCTCAAAGCGCATTATCACATGCAAATTATAAGTCACCTCGTCCGCTTCCACCCGGATAAGCGAGGGCTTTACGGCGTTTATGGCTTTATAAAAATCCTCCTGTGAAATGCGGGAAAAGTGAGCGGAAAATTCTTTTTGCATTTTAGGATAAAAATATTTCCAAAACTCCCGGCTTTTCCCGATGATGTTTTCCCACATCCTGGATTGCGATTCATGGATTCCCAAAGAAATCGATTCGCCAAGCGGCGTACCGAAATTTTCCGCCGGCAAGCCTTGCTCATAAAGCGCGTGTCCGGTTTCGTGGATGGTGCTGTTTATCGAAGAAAACAAATCTTTCTCGTCATATCGCGTTGTCATTCGGACATCGTCCGGATGAAAGTGGATCGTAAAAGGATGGGCGCTGACATCCAACCTTCCCGCGTCAAAATTGAAACCGATTTTCTTGGCGATAGCCTCGTTGATTTCAATTTGTTTTTCAACAGAAAAACTGCCTTTTAGTATCTTATCGCTTATCTTGACTTTTGATTTTTTTATCTTCAGCAAAAACGCCACCAAAAATTTCTTCAATTCTTCAAGAACCAAAGACAGTTCTTTTGTTGTGGCATACGGCTCGTATGTGTCCAAAAGGGCGTCATACGGACTGTCTTTATATCCGACCAATTCCGCTTCTCTTCTTTTAAATTCGACTATTTTTTTAAGATACGGCAAAAACATTTTGAAATCCGATTTTTTTCTCGCTTCCGTCCAAGCTCCTTGCGCCTTGGATTCCAACTCGGCCAATTCTTTCACGAATTCCAACGGCAGTTTTTTCTCCCGGCTGTATTCCCGCCAGACTTCTTTTACGATACAAGAATCGCTGTCGCTAAGTTTTCCGTCATCCGAATCTTTTTTGGCAATTCTCAAAAGCTTTCCAAATTGAGGGGAAACGAACTTATTATGAATAAGGCCGGACATTTCCGCGATTGTTTTGGCGCGTAAATCGCTGCCCTTCTGTGGCATATATACTTCCTGATCCCAGTGTAAAACCGAAACCGCCGAACTCAAATGATACAGTTCGGACAATTCTTCCTTCAGTTTTTCCAAATTATTCTGATCCATTTTGCCAATCTTAACCCGCTTTTACCCTACACTATTTATCCCCACAAAGGCGGGAAAAGGTTCTCCCCGCTTCGTAAACAATCACGTGCAATCATAAAAATCAGTGATAACCCACCTGCTTTGCAATGCTATTTTCCACTGAGTACTTTCAGTGTTAGCTAACTTAAGTTTGTTACTGTCTTAAACAAATTCAATGGCAAAGCATTGCGGGCAGGTCTGTGGTTCAGACTAATTTCCCCTTCAAATATTCCTCCAGTTTATCAATCGCAATCCGCTCTTGCTTCATCGTATCTCGATCCCGCACTGTTACCGCTTTGTCGTTTAGCGTTTCGAAGTCCACCGTCACGCAATACGGCGTGCCGATCTCGTCTTGGCGGCGGTAGCGCTTGCCGATGGATTGGGTTTCGTCGTATTCAACCATAAACAGCTGGCGCAACTTTTCATATATTTCCCTCGCCGGTTTGGTCAATTCCTCTTTTTTACTCAAAGGCAAAATAGCAACTTTCACCGGAGCCAGGCGTTTGTCAAATTTCAAAACCACCCGCGTCTCGCCATTGACTTCTTCTTCAACATAAGAGTGATCAATAAACATCAAAACCAAGCGGTTGAGTCCCACGGAAGTTTCCATAATATGCGGTGTGAATTTCTCGCCGGTTTTTTCGTCGAAATAACTCAAATCCACGCCGGAATATTTGCTATGTTGCGACAAGTCCCAATCGCCCCGCGCGTGAATGCCTTCCACTTCTTTGAATCCACCAAGAGTTTTAAAATTATATTCCACGTCATAAGCTTCCGACGCATAGTGCGCCAATTTCTCGTGTTTGTACCATCGAAGTTCTTCCTTCTTCATTCCATATTCAAGGTACCACTTCCAACGAGTATCTTTCCACATATCATATTTTTCTTTCATAATATCCGGATGCAGGAAATATTGCATTTCCATCTGCTCGAATTCCCGCGTGCGGAAAATAAACTGCCGGGCGACAATTTCATTGCGAAAGGCTTTTCCGACTTGCGCGATTCCAAACGGCAATTTTATATGTAAAGAGTCAATCGTATTTTTATATTCCAAATAAATTCCACCGCAAGTTTCCGGACGAAGATAAACCACGTTTTCTTCCTTGAGCTCATCCGTCGGAGAACCGATATTGGATTTTACCATCAAAGAAAATATTTTTGCCGGAGTGAGATCAGTCGAACCGCAATTGGCGCATTTAAGCTTTCCCTCTTCCCGCAGTTTATCCAGATGAGCATTCAGTTCTTCCAGTGGCGCTTTGTCGGCACTGATGCCGAATTCTTCTAAAATATGGTCGGCGCGAAACCGGCTTTTGCATTTCCGGCAATCCACTTGCGGATCGTTGAAACCGCCCACGTGACCCGACGCCACCCAAGTAGTCGGGTGCATAAAAATCGCGCTGTCGAGTCCCACGACATCATCGCGACACTGCACCATATGTTTCCACCAAGCATCCCGGATATTGTTCTTGAGAAGCGTCCCGTAATGGCCATAATCATAAATCGCCTGCATCCCGCCATAAATTTCCGAGCTCGGAAACACAAACCCCCGCCTTTTCGCCAAAGACGTAATTTTCTCCAGCATATTCTCTTTTTTATCTGTCATTTTTTTGAAAGTTAAAAATTAAAAAAAGCCCGTCCCAAAAACACAATATAATTGTATTTTCAGGACGAGTCTATAAAAGTTATAAAGTTTGTAAAGTAAGAAAGTTTGTAAAGAAGCTACTTGCGCCGCTTTATGAACTTTAAAAACTTTATGAACTTTAAAAACTAATATTCCCGCGGTTCCACCTGATTTCCCCGACTTTCATCGGGACATCTTTTAAATTTTTTCGTATGCCTCGGGAGCCAATCCCCGGACGTATTATCTTTATACACTTTTATCCGTTTCCAGTCAAGACCGCTTTCATCCAAACCAAAAACCCCTTCGCGGGGTTTTGGAATTTTCATTTTGGAAATGTTATCTGTGAGACGATCGGTGTCCAAACATACTGTCATCCGAACTCCTGTGCCTAAAGCTGTCCTCCCTGTGATCGCGTCCGCGACCTCCTCTGTCGTCGCCGAATCTGTCAAACCTGTCTAGTCTATCTTCAAACCTGCTTCTATGGTCAGACTTGTCATCGTCGCCGCCCCGGCCTCTTCGAGCCAACGCGTCGGGAGCCAGAACCAGCCCGCCAACCAGCGCCAGGGAAAACGCGGCTAGAGTAACCTTTTTACCAACTGAATTTAAATTATATTTGCTCATTTTTTTGATTTATTAACTGAATTATTTATTGAAACGGATTCAAAATCCTTTAATTTTCCCAACTAAGCTATTACACTTTCAAACTCTCCTTATTTCAACCGTCCGGCTATTCCACCGTCACGCTCCCAAAATCCGTCGATTTCAGATGATTGTGAAATTTCCAAGTTCCGGATTTTTCAAAAGTGAAAGAATAGGCTTCGCCTTTGACGTAAGATTTCTTGGCGTCAAATTCCGGATAATCCGTATGCACCGGGTGCGGCGCCGAAGCTACCCACATCCCGCCGGAACTGTCGTTGCGAAACATCACCGTATCGCCGACTTTGACCGTAACCGTCTTTGGAGAAAACCCCGCATCGGTATAAGCGACAACCGCGTCAGCCGCTTGGCTATTAGGCAAAGTCACCAAACCGCCCGCCGGCTTGTTTCTTGAATAAAGAAATCCGCCAACCGCGATAAGGATAACTGCCGCTAAAATTATTGCAATGATATTCTTGTTCATCTCGTTTTGTTTTTAATTGTTATGAAAACCGCAAAAGCTTTGTTCGCGAGTATTACCGCCGGAAACCGAAAATATTTCTGTTGTTCAAAAAAAACAAAACCTCCTCCGAAATTCGGAGGAGTCTTGCTTTGGCGTCCCTTTCAATTAATACCTGCGGTGGTCGAACTTGCGGTCAAATTTGTAATCGAACTTCTTCACATTCTTTTTCACTTTGACCCGCTTTTCGAACTTCTTGCCATGCTTCCTGTCTTTATCAAACCGTACTTCCTTCTTTATTCTGATCTCCACTCTTTTTCTGTCGTCGCCCCTCCTGTGCTTGTCATCGCCGTCTCTGCCTCTTCCCCTGTCCGCGAAAGCCGGAGACACGGCCGCTCCCAGAAGGAACACTGCCGCCAACAGTCCGGCCACAGCTTTCCTGACTCGAGACGCCCTAAAATTATTTAAAACACTCATTTTTTTGCTTTCCCGGGGCAAACTTTCGACCCCGAACTTCAAGCTTGCCGGCAGGATTTCCTAATTATTAGCCAATTCTTATCACTAAAAAAACGCCGTTTTAACTTTTTGTTAAAAATGCTTTTTGTTCTTTTGGGTATTTTTTCCGTTTCTAAGACTTATACAACCAACCTTTTCCCATATTTCAAGCCAACAAAAAAAGCTCCGATGGTACAGTTCTTAACTTTCACTTCCGCGAAAGAAAAACTGCAGTATCCTCGGAGCTTACCCTCAAGGCAAAATTTTGAGAGAAAGTTGTATTGCCCTCCCTGCCAACCTTCCTTTGAATCGGGAGTATGTTTCACCCGCTTCCAAAGAAGATTTAATCATAAGAGGCGCGCAAACTTTCTTCTATCCCGCTGGGGACTTTTTTTGTCAAACGCCCGGATCCGTTATGATTTTACCGAGCGCGTGGAGGAACCGCCATCCCCCAGAGCATTAATTATTGCGCGAAAAGCACAATCAACTAATCCAAGAATTTACGATTGCTGTTACAGTAATCCTCCTTCTGAAAAAAAATCAAGGGGATTCCGACTCGGCGGAAATCCCCTCTCTGGGTGGGTCGGCTGGCGCCGAAATGCGCGCGCACTTACTGCGGCGCTGCTGCGACCCTGGAGGCCTGATGACACGATGGAAGATCCCGATCGCTCCGCTCGAACGCGGATCGCAAAAGTGAAATTGGGCACATTCCCCCTCGCAGAGTTCGCCCTCTCCGCCCCCTTCAGCTTCGTAGATTTGATCTGCGAGCTTGGGGCTGGCAAGAGCGACACTCCTTGGCCTCCGTCTGGCCTCCTGCCTCCCTCTCATGGGGATTCGAGAGACTAGTTTGTTCCGCCTCGCTCAGTTAAGAGCGTCTGGCTTGAAAAAGTCCACGGAAGCATAGCGCCTCCTCTCTGCTCGCGCCCCGTCGATGGGGTCAACGAGCTAGTTTTGGTAGTCGGTCCGGTCATGTGCACAACGGCAGGGCGGACCGACAAGCCTTTTGCCAAACCAGCCAGTTCCGCATCCGCCTTAGGCGGACAACTGACCGGGTACTACGCGCATTCGAGGCGGCGCACTTTGCGCTCCCCCGAAACCCGCGGCTCACGGGCCGGTACAAGCCGTGGCGCCGATGGGGATCGCGGTGATGGAGCCGTAGGCGGCAATCATGGGGAGCAAATAGAATTCGATGCTTCCGGTGCGTCTTCGCTTCTTCATACTCGTTCTCCTTCTGGGTTGACTGTTTTCGCCTTTTCTTCCTCAATTGTCAAGTATGCCCTTTGTAGCATACCGGCCATTTTTTGTCAATACCGCGGATACGCGAAAGCTAAAGTCTTTTCTTTCTGATCAAACTCCTCTCCGGCAGGCTTTTATCGAACTCGAAATAATATTTCCGGCTGTGTCCGCCGTGGGCTTCGGTTACTTCTTGTTTTTTGTCATCCAAAATCCGTTTTATCTTCACCGCGACATTGCCTTCCGGCGTTACCGCCTCAACCTTATCTTTCAAAAACACGGCGTTATGCACCCTGACAATATCTAAATTATTTTCTGTTCCGACAGTTTCCCCCACAAACTCAGATTTCCCCTTTTTAATTTGCCCCGAAAAATTATGCTCCGGCTCGCCTCCCAAAAGAAACCCGGTCGTGTACCCGCGGTTGGCCAAATTATCCAGCTCTGCTTTTTGATTTTTTATAACCTT
>MFSF01000016.1:1547-14809 GCA_001784815.1 Candidatus Moranbacteria bacterium RIFOXYA12_FULL_44_15 | reverse complement strand
TTCGTTAACTTTTTAAAAAGTTGAGTTTAGCGACAGTCCCCTTAGTGGCTATTTTGAAAAAAGAACTGAAAATCAAACGGGATTTATACGAAATTCTACAAATTTTATCCGTTTCCCAATTCGACAAAACTCCGATAAATACGCTCATTTCTGAATCTGACTTACAAAGTTTTAGTGATCAGCTTCAGAAACAGGCATGTTTATTTGATTTTTAACGCAACGCTAGTGACTTCTACTATAAGGAATGAATGGCGGCTTGTTCGAAAAAAGTTGACAGATTATGGCATAATGATATACTTAATGATAGTATATCATTTTTAAATAATAAAGATGCCCGATAAAAACAAAAAGTTGCTAATAATCATTTGCGTGCTTATTTTCTTATTCTGTCTTTTTGCGCCGATACTTTTCAGGTCGCAAAGAAAAATATATCTTTATGCTTGGAACAGAAATGAAGATTTCAAATTTCTCAGTGATGAAAAAGATAGACGGATATCCATTGTTTTTTACGCCGGTTCTGTAGTTATACGAGACGGTGGAATTTCTTACAGTCGTCGGAAAAGCCATTTGGAAATTCCCGAAGACATTTATAGCTTTCCGGTGATAAGAATTGATAATTTTAGTTCTCCGGGCTATATGGACGCCAATATCCGGGAAATTGCGGAATTTGTAGTTCAACAATGCAAAGAAGCTTCCGAATGTCAGGTTGATCTTGATGCAAAAACAAGCGAATATGAATCTTATATAAAATTAATCCGCGAAATCAAAGAAAAATTGCCCGAAGTCAGGATCTCCATAACCGCTCTGGCTTCATGGTGTTCTTCCGGCAGTTGGCTTGATAAGATGCCGATTGATCGCGCGGTGCCAATGTTATATCAACTGGGCCATGATGAGGCTTGGATAAAAAAAGAAATGCCTGGAAGTTGGTTCCTGAAAAATAAAATATGCGCCGATGATGTTGCTTTATCCACGGAAGAAATGAATTTTTCTTTCAATAAATACTCCAGAGGTAAAAATATTTATATTTTTAATCCTAATTCTTGGTCGGAAGAAGCTTACGAAAGGATTATTAAAAAATTGGAAATATGAAATACACAAAACAAATAATAATTTTTTTGATAAGCCTATCATTGACTGCCGGCAATGCTCTGGCTTGCTCGCCAGCCTATCCGGTTGACGTTTATGAGACGTATCGCCTCAAAAGGAGTCTGGAATATATTTTTTTTGATGACAACAAGGATTATTATGCTTATCTGCTCGGAGACAAGCTTGACCCGGTAACTTTCTATATTGCTTACAGGAATTGGCAAGGCAAACCGCTTTCAGATAAGCAAATCGGGGACATAGAGCCCATATTCAAAAACAACGGCAACTACTACGGTAAGAAAAAAAAATATAGCAAATGGAACCCGCTGGTGACGTGGTACGACGAAGATCACCCGTCTGTCGATGAACTGCTGAAAATTTGGAATGGCGAAAAAAATAATATAACTCGGACAAGCGTTCCAGAGGATGATTATTGGGTGGATGAGAAAAATTGCGGCTATGGAGTTTTTCAAAACGCCATAGAGATATTGCAAGACAAAAAGAAAACCTTGATTGATGTGGAATTAAAAAAGTGGGTTATAAATCAGGATGAAATTTTTAAAACCTGTCTTTATGTTCGGGATAAAAATTGGAATTACCATAAAGCGTTCCAGGTTAATTGTGACTCGCGGACAGGTTCAAGTTTTTGGGAAAAGGCAAAAAATTTATTTTTTGATTTTTTTATTGTTAAGAAGAGATTTATCAGTAATAAAAAAGTGTTTTTCTTCGACGGCTCTAAGGAATTTTTAATGGATCAAGAATATCAAAAAGCCTCTTGCTATCTGTACGATGGCGAGTTAGACAAAGCTACAAAATCTTTCCAAGATATCATCAGCAATGAAAAACATCCTCGACGTATTGATGCCCGATTGGCTTATGTCAGAGCCTTAAATAGAAGCTCGGATTATAATGATGAAAATAATTTGGGAATTATCGAGGGATATATAAATGACAATGACTTGGAAAAATTGAGAGACGCTTTTTTATTGGAAAAAGAAAAGCTGTTGGGCAAGAAATTTAATGGGGAACAATTTAAAAAAGCTGAGGTCGATCTAAATGCCGAAGAGCCTGCTATGCTGATCCATAATATGGCGATTTTTAATGAGCAATTCGAACTTTTGTTTGATGATCGAAATACTGATTTAAGAGAAAAATTCGTAGAAGACGATTATTCTGAATTTATACAATATTTGTATTATTGGAATTTGCCGCAGTATGATGAAAAAATAATTGATGAGATCAAAGAAGCATACGGAGAGAGTTTGCAGAAAGATTTATGGCTTGTGCTTCTCTTAAAAAAAGCTGATGCGTCCGATTACAGACTAGGAAATAGTTTTGTGCAAGAAGCGTTGGATACCAATATCGATAGCCAGTATTATTATCCTTCGGTTTATTACGCTTATAAGTTGCTTTTTAAATCGATCACTGATGATAAAATTTGGAACAGTATGGTTAATATCGTTAATTCTGCTGATATTCCCGACATTGCTTATAACTATTTCTCCGACCTGGCAACGAAAAATGCCGATAGTCTAAGCGACGCAATACGCTACATCGAGCGGAAGTCTAATTTTTTAGCTTTCCGGTATGGCGCTTATTCGTTTTTCAGGATGAAAGATATGGCGCTAGGAGATGCGATGAACCGGGCAGGTTATAGTTATTATAAATTTAGAAACAGCGGAATTGAAAAACCAAAAGACGATGTGTTTCTGGAATTTGTTAATTTCGGCCTGACTATAGATCAGCTTTATTCCAATAAATATTTAAGGGAGGACTACCCGGAAAAGATTTTTACGCGCGCTTTTCTATTAAAAAGAAAAGATATCTATCTTGCCTTGCTCGATCAGATAGCCAAAAAAGACAACTATATGACTGAGGCGCAAAATGCCAACGAAGACATTTCGCGCAACTTTTTAATTGTCTACTCCCTCCTTAAGGATTATAAAATTAATACTGGAGATGTTTATGGAGTAACACTGCATAATAGAAATTTCAATTATTACGATAATATGGATGATTGGAATGATAATTCTTGCGATTATTGTATGCGGCCGGAGGATTATTGGGAGCAAAATAAATCAGCGTTGGATTGGTGGGAGGAGGATGCCAAAACTGAAGAGTTGAATAAAAAATTTATGTCCGAAAAGGAGGTTGAAAAAAATTTAAGAGAGAAGAAAATTTTGTTCAACGAATCGCTGATTAAATTGATGGCTGAACCTATTTTTGCATACGAAAAAATGAATCCAGGCGACAGTAGGACGCCGGAAGCGTTGTCGCTTTTGACATGGTTTCGCAAGTTGCACCCCAGAGAGGATGGTGAGTGGCCTAAAAAAGTTTTTCAGCATCTGAAATACAATTATCCGAATTCTCGCTGGTCTAAGAAAACGGAATATTATTATTAAGAGTTTTTGAGTAGACTTATTTTGGGAGAAATGCTAGCATATGGATGAATAAAGACAACTAACATATCGCATCGATTGCGTAGCTTCCGCTGAGGAGGACAAGTGCTACGCAGCATGCTACGTAACACTTTTATGAACAAAAAATTGGGACTATCGGTTGTAGTGCCGCTGTATAATGAAGAGGGGAATGTCAGGGAGCTCCACGAGCGTGTCAATCAAGCCTGCCAAGAGTTGGGAGAAAGTTTTGAAATCATTTTCATTGACGACGGATCGAAAGACAAAACCGTCGAGGAATGCCGGGGACTTTCACCGCTAAAGCTTATCCAATTCCGCCGCAATTTCGGTCAGACGGCCGCTTTCGACGCGGGGATCAAAGAGGCTCAAGGAGAAATAGTCATCACGATGGACGGCGATTTGCAAAACGACCCGAAAGACATCGGAGCGCTTCTTGAGGAAATGAAAAAGGGTTATGACGTGGTTTCCGGCTGGCGGTGGCAAAGAAAAGACAGTTTCTCCAAAAAGTTTTTTTCACGCGGAGCCAATTTTTTGCGCAAAGTTCTTATCCATGACAAAATTCACGACTCCGGCTGTTCGCTGAAAGCCTATAAGCGGGAATGTTTTTCCGGCGTGGATTTTTTCGGCGAGATGCATCGGTTTATGCCGGCTATTTTGGAACTGCAGGGATACAAAGTCGGAGAAGTGAAAGTTTCGCACCATCCGCGGGTCGCTGGCGTGACCAAATATAATTGGAAGCGGGCGCTCAAGGGTTTTGTGGATATGATTTCCATTTGGTTTTGGCGCAAATACGCCAATCGGCCGCTCCATCTTTTCGGTGGTTCCGGAATCGCCCTATCTTTTGTCGGGGGTTTGATTCTTATCTGGATGGCGGTGGCAAAATTATTTTTCGGCGTTTCTTTGTCCGACAAAATTTGGCCGTTGATGGGCGTGTTTTTGGTGATGATTGGCGTCCAACTCTTCGTTTTCGGATTGATGGCGGACATTTTGGTCAGAAACTATTACAAAGGCAGGGGGATGATGAATTACTCTATTAGGGAAATAACTGAGGCATAGAACATGGAGCATAAAGTATAAAGTATAAAGTATAAAGTATAAAGTATAGAACAGTCCTAAAGTGATCTGTACCCCAAAAAGTGGACACGAAAGTGTCTGCTTTTTTTGTGTTTTCAATGAGGTATAATTAACCAAGTTAATCAAATAAAATTATGGACAAGAAAATGTTCACTCAAGAACAAATTGAACAACTTTTAAAAAATGAAAATGTTACCAGATGCAGCGAGAAAGCGATTTCTTACAGTAAAACATTTAAAGTTGAAGCGGTAAAGCTGTATAATGAGAAAGGTTTGACTCCGAGAGAAATATTCAACCAAGCCGGATTTGATTTAAAAATAATTGGCAAGCATAAACCCAAGGGATGCCTAGGTCGGTGGAATAAGTTGTTTAAGATCAAAGGATCAGGAGGTCTGGAAATAGAAACGAGAGGTAAAAGCAAGGGTGGAGGAAGACCAAAAACCAAAGGCCTGAGCGACGCGGATAAAATTAAACGATTGGAAACGGAAGTGGCCTATCTCAAAGCGGAAAACGATTTTTTAGCCAAGCTCCGGGCCAAGCGCAGGGAGTAAAACTCAGGCCAAGCCAGAAATACAGACTGATTAAGAAATTAGATTGGGATGTAGGAACGCTGTGCGAGATTGCCAAGGTATCTCGGAGCGGATATTACCAGTGGCTCAAACATTCGGACGAAAAAGAATGGGATTACGACGATTATCTGCTCATCAAAGAGATCTTTGATAAAGGCAAACGAAAATACGGTTGGAGAACCATCCAAATGAAGCTGTTATCAGACAAAAAAACAATTATGAATCACAAAAAGATAATCCGGATCAAGAAAAAATATCATCTATTCACTAAGATAAGAAGAATTAATCCATACAAAGCTATTATGAAAAAATCATTAGAGCACAGGACTTGCGAAAACAAATTGGACAGAAATTTTAAACAAAATATTCCGTTCAAAATATTGAGTACTGATATCACATATCTGCCGTTCAATCACAGATTCGCCTATCTTTCGGTGATCAAGGACATCGCCAGCAGAGAGGTTGTGGGTTGGAATATAGCCAGGCATTTAGAGATGGATCTAGTGATGGATACCGTGGAAAATATGAAAAACAATATTGCATTATCTCCGGATACGATGATTCACTCTGACCAAGGATTTCATTACACCAATCCGCTTTACATAGAAAAAATTAAGGATCTAAAAATTGATCAATCTATGTCACGAAAAGGCAACTGCATTGATAACGCGCCCATAGAATCGTTTTTCGGACACTTGAAAGACGATGTCGATTACAAAAACTGTAAAACATTTGAGGAGTTGCGTTTGCAAATCGAAGAATATATGAAATACTACAACAATGATAGACAGCAGTGGGATTTAAAAAAGATGACTCCTGTTGAGTACAGAAATCATCTTTTAGAAACTGTTCGGTAGCTTTTTTATTTCGTGTCTACTTTAAGGGGTACAGATCAAAGAGGGCTGTTTTTTGTCACAATTAAGGCGTTAGGCTGTATTAGGGTAGTGAAACCTTAAAAGTAAAACTAGAAAGGGAGGTGGAAAGGTTATGATGAAATTATCTTGCAAGGCGATGGGCGCCGATTGCGGCTATGAAGCCACCGGCGAAACAGCCGAGGAAGTCAAAAACAAAATGATGGAACACGCCAAGATGGAGCACAAAGATATGCTGGACAAGATGTCGGATAGCGAAAAGAAAGAGATGATGGCAAAGATGGACGAAAAGATGACGGTAGTATAAACCGCTCTTCATAAAAACAGCCTATGGGACGTCCAGGGCTGTTTTTTGTTGCGTTGTTTTGGGTTTTGATATAGGCTTTATGAAATAGGAAATTAGGAGGGTATTCTATTCACAGAACCTTTACAAATAGGAGACGAGGGCTATGAAGCTAAGAGGGATCGAGTTTGGCAATCCATTTGTGGCATCTGGAACACTGAATTTCTTTGGAGAAGGTTGGCAACCGCATCATCAATACCGCAGGGTATTGTTTCCGAGGGGGTTTGATTTTTCGGGGGCAACTTTGATTACCAAGACCACCACCCTCAATTCAAGGATGCCAACTTCGATAGAAAAAGGAAAGGGGAAAGGCAATCTCGTTCTCAATCTCAAAACTCTTCAACCGGCAGAACTCCTGCCAGATTGTATCAAAGTAAACTTTTTGACGGGAGAGGCTTTGAACTCCGTTGGACTTACCGGTCCGGGAGCAAGAGCGCTTTTTGAACGAGGTCTCTGGCAGAAAATGACTCGCCCGTTCCTTCTGTCGTTCATGGCAGTGGGAGCGAGCAAGGAACAACGTCTTGAAGAAACACGGGATTTTGTTAAAATCTTTCATCAGTATCTTCCAAGCTTCCGCGCAAAAGTTGCTTTGGAGATCAATATTTCCTGTCCCAATACCGAGCACTGCTCACTAACACTGGCGGAAGAAGCAATCGATCAACTCAAGGCTACTGACATTTTGGGCATTCCGCAGGGCGTAAAAATCAACGTACTTACGTCCATTGATTCGATGAAGCGGGTGGCTGATTCAGGCTATTGTGACTTCATCGACATTCCCAACACGCTGGCTTTCGGCCAACTTTCGCACGAAGTTGACTGGTTTTCCAAATACGGCGGCACGTCGCCTTTGGCAAAATATGGCGGCGGGGGATATTCTGGGCGGGAGAACTTTGAGTTGGCGGCGCGTTGGGTACAAAAATTTCGCCGGGAAAATTCAGAAATGAATATAATCCTGGGTGGGATTTTCTGCAAGGATGATGTGGTAATCGCCAATCAGGTAAAAGCAGATGCCATTTCTTTCGGGCGACTCTCTATGACTCGGCCGTGGCGCGTCGCTAACATAATCAAAAAAGCAAAACAGATTTTTGGAGGTGAATGATGAGAATAAAAGTTCCTTTGCCCAAGACAATATCTGCCTGTTAATCGTGAATACCAGGTAATATTTTCTTCTGATGACGCTCAACATGTCGAATGGGAGAAAAAGAAGTCTTGGGAAGATGCTCTGGGCGGATTTCCGGCCAACCAGCACATGGTTCCTTCGGCTATTACCATTGCCAATGATAGGGGGTGGCCAAGCGGGATTCTTCCTCGCGTTCTATCGAAAAATGCCAGTGATTTTCTTGGAATTCATGCGTCTTCCGAGTGGGTGGATGTAAAATTCGAGTTACGCGAAGACAATACATTGTATAACAACGGTCTTGTCATTAATCCTTGGCAGGGTTTAGAGATGTTTTTCCCTGTCGGAATTATATGATATGATTTGCAAACCCGAATATTCTCTTGAGGACGATTTGATGTGCAACTGCGTCAGATCGTCCTTTTTATTTCCCAAACACGAATTTTTTGCGCATAAAGAAGTTCCAGTTTAAGACCAGGACGACGGCAATGAGTTTTGCCGCCATAACGGACAGGCGGAAGTTTCCGACTAAAATCCAAAGGATCAGCTCTGTCCAAAGGAGACCGCCGACGCCGACTGCCGCGAAAAGCAGAAATTCTTTTTTGATCTTTCCCTGGCTTTCAAAAACAAGCAAGATGTTTATAGTGAAATTGGTGGTGATCCCGAATAAAAATCCAAAAGCGGCTGAAACTAAATAGTTGATATGAAAAAGATGATATAAAACAAAAAGGACTGCCAAGTCAACCAATGTGGCTGTTCCGCCGGCGATAAGGTAGCGGAAAAATTGCAAAAAACCGCCGTCGGTCTTTTCCAGGATGAGTTTTTTGAAATATTTTATTGCCAATTCGCGCGTTGCCATAAGTTATTTGCTTGCTAAACGCTCGCAAACCCGCACTACAAAAGCGGGACATACGAATAAATTTTTTTGAAATTCCTAAATAATAAACTATTCCTCGAAAATATTCTTCTTGCTGATTACTTTAACAAAATTAACTTCCCGTCCGCCGATAATCACTTCAAATTCAGGATCATCGAAAAGGTATAATTTACGGAAATCGGCGTACTCAATCGAACCACTGGACATTTTCAAACTGCGCGATCGGCGGTCGGTGGAAACCACAAAATATTTGATGTCGTTTTCTTGAAAAGTTTTTTGTTTGAAATCGATAAAGCACCGGCCGACAAAAGCTTCGCAAACCGCTCCCTTGTCCGACCAGATAGTCATTTCATGGGCATTTGGCAGGCTGTTGAGATAATAAGCCGCTTCCAGACTTCCTTCACCCATGCCTTTCAAATTGACGATATGGCTTTTTGGCAAAATTTCCGAAGCGTAAGCCAGGAAATGCGGCTTAATCAGGTGCAAGCTTGTCAGAAGAACTATGATGGAAAAAATATAACCAGACCAAGATGGCAGGATTTTTTTTATGGTTTCGTTTTCGAAAAAGCGTTTAATGCCGATCGCCGCCGCGACATATGCCAGGGGATAGACCATAATCTGATAGCGTACGGTCGTAATAACCTCGTTTATCGCCGAACCCAGATAGAAAAGCAGGATGAAAATAAGGATATATAAAACTGTTATCGAGTCGCGGCTGATTTTTTTATCTTTGAAAACGTAAAAAGTCGAAAGGATGAAAGAGAGCAAGACCAGGGGCGAGACGCTGAAAAGAAAACTGTAGAGGTCTGCCGCGACAGCGCCGGAATATTTTTTCCAGAGGCTGCCTTCGCCGATGCCTTTTGGAGAAGCGATAAGCGATTGGATGTCATAGATATCCAATCCGGCGTAAACATGCAAAAAAACAATTGCCACCATAAACAAGAAAAAGGCGGCGGCGGTTTTTGCCAGAAGGCTTTTGTATTTCACGAAAAATCCGAATATTTTTTCGGAAAAATATCCTTTGAGGAAAAAAACATCGATTCCCAGAATTGAAATTACCGCGGCATAAAGCGGCCAGGTGGAGGAAAAAACGCTATGTCCGACAGTATATTTAATCAAGAGAGAAAATTTCACCCAGGCGGCCGGAAAGAAAACAAAGGCCGTCAGCATGGCAGTCGCGAAAAGAGTGAGATAATTCACGAACGCCTGTTTCAGATATTTTTTGATATCCGTTTCGCCGCGGACGTAAAAAATATATTCCAAAATAAAAAGCAGGAAAAAATAGACGAAAAGCATATTGGCGACAAACTTGGAAATCACGGAGAAGCCCAAAAGAAAACCGGACAAAATCAGATATTTTTTTTCACCGGTTTTAAAAAACACGAAAAGACTCAGAGTGGAAAGGGCGGTCAGGATCCAAAGAACGGAGTCAGTGTTGATGATGAGCGAAATGCCCAGCAGTATGGGAGATAGTCCCATGAATATAACCGCGAAGCGGGCGGTATTTTCTCCGGAAAGTTTTTTGATGAGAAAATAAAAAGCCGGGAGAGAGAGCAAAGTGAAAAGAAAAATCGGCAAGCGCAGCCAAAAATACATCTGGCGGATTTTTTCCACTTCCTGCGAAGTTTTCGGTTGATAGCGGAGTTTTTCAAAATCTCGCGGATCATCCGTTATAAACGGCAAACCGGCGCCGCTGACCATGGCTGTTCCAATGCCGGGTTTGTCGCAAAGATGGGTGCTTTTCCATTTGCCGTCGGCCACGGCGTTCCAGAATTTCGGCACGCGGTCATAAAACCAATACGGCTCGTCCACGCCGGAAAAGTCTTTAAGCCGGGGAAATCCGAAAAAAAATCCGGAGGCGATTATAACGGAAAAAATCAAAATGGTTATTATTTTTTCTCTGGACATATTGCTTGGAGATTAAAACTGAGTTAAAATTAGAAATAACAGCCTGAATGTTACTTCGTTTATTATATAATAAAGATAATGACAAGGAAAGCGCCCTCCCAATACTTTTTTTACGCGGCATTTTTTTTGGCGCTGGCGGCGGGAATTTTTTTTCGGACTTATCATTTTTCCGATTGGCTTCATTTTGAGCTGGATCAAGCGCGGGACGCCGGGTTAGTTTCTGAAGCGGCGGAGGGCGGCATTTCCGAACTCCCGCTTCTGGGTCCGCGGGCGCAAGGCACCTTTCTCCGGCTCGGACCGGCTTTTTATTACCTTTCCTATTTAAGCGCCAAAATTTTCGGAAATTCGCCGGCGGGCATCGCTCGCGGAATATGGACGCTTTCCATTCTCGCCCTTCCTCTTTTATATTTATATCTCCGGCGTTATTTCAACGAAAAAATAACCTTAGCGCTGGCGGCTCTGGCGAGTGTTTCGGTTTTTCTCGTGGTGTATTCCCGTTTCGCTTGGAACCCGAACGCGTTGGTTTTTTTCGTCCCGCTTTCTTTTTACGCGCTTTTGCGGACTGTCGATAGTGGGGAAAAAAAGCGAGGATTATGGCTCGTTCTCAGTCTGGCCGCGCTGGCTGTTTCCACTCAGCTGCATTTCTTGGCTTTTTTAATTTTACCGGCCGTTTTTTTGATTTTTCTGCTTATCAAACGTCCGAAAATACGCCCGGTTTTTTGGACGCTGGGAATCTTATCCGTGTTTTTGATTTACGCGCCGGTTATTATCAACGAATACCAAACGGGCGGCGATAACACGGAAGAATTTTTCGAAGCGGTGACGGAGAAGTCGGATAAAAACGCGGTAAGTCTTCCGAAGAAATTATTTTTCAATCTGAAAGAACATTCCGCCGGGTATTTTTTGCTTCTTTCCGGCCGGGACGGCAACGATCTTTTAGAACTCAATCTTAATGGAATAGTCGCATATTTTCGCCAGTGCGAAGGAGAAGATTGTTCACGGGAGTATTATTTGGGACTAGTCGGCGTGGTTTTTTTGCTTTCCGGCTACGCGCTTCTTATTTTAAAATTAAAAAAAGAAACTGATGTTGTTCGCCGGGACTTTCTTATTTTAAACGGGATTTTTTTTGCGGTTTGTTTTGCGATTTTTACGCCTTTGGCGCCGGATATTTCTCCGCGTTTTTTTCTTTTGAGCGCGTTCCTGCCTTTTGTATTTTTAGGTTTGATTTTTGAAGCTATGCCGAAAAAATTCAGACTTGACGCGATTATTCCCGGACTTATTCTGGTACTTCTCATCTTTTCCAACGTAAAAGAGATAAAACAAAGATTTCTGGAATTATTCCTTGCCGGCCAAAAAAATATAGCCATAGAAACCGATCTCATTCTCAAAGAAAAAACGCGAGTTACTTACGCGCAGGAACAAATGATCACCCGGCATATGATTGACATTCAAAAGAAAAACAGCTATCCTATTTTGTTTTACGGCGAACCTCGTTATGTTCCGGCGCTGGCATATATTTTGGACCAAAGCGGCGCCTTGTTCAATGACCGAGTAAATCATAGCCAGGTCTACCGCTATGCCAATTATTTTTGGGTGGATTTCTCCAGATCCGATAATCAGTACGCAATCGGGGGTAAGGAAAAACCGTTTTACGATATCACAGAGATAAGAAACTTTGGCACTCTTACCATTCTCCGGCTTTCGCCGAAAGAAGAGGCGATCACGGATGACTATAAGATTTTTGAAGAAGGCGAACACCGTTCGGGCGCGCCGAAAAGATTCAAGTGGAACGAGCTGTTTTGATTGCGTTTTTTTTAAAAATATTTATAATTTAGATTAGACATGAGAACCAGATTTTTATTGAGCGTTATACCTTTTTTACTTTCCCTGTTTTTCGCGCAAAACGCCCTGGCAACTTCTTGGTGGGGCGAAGGAGTAAGATCGGACAACTGGATACTTTCCCGAGGCGGAGCGCTTATTCGGTTTGAGATTGTCAACAAAAGAGGGGACTCGCGGGAATATAAAGCGGTTTTGACCAGGTCGAGCAAAAATATCGAAGTCGAAACGGGAAAGCAAGGTCTTTTTGACGACGCTCGCACTGACAGATATAAAGTCACTTTTTATCGCGGAGGCGATGGCAAGAAAAGCTTCAATAATTTGGGCGGTGAAATCGCTTCCAAAACATTTGACGTGCATAAGGGCGAATCCATAAAATTGAGGCTTAATTACGAAGCAAAGAAAGTTTCGATGGAAACCACCTATGTCAAACCCGAAAAAGCGAAACCGGTTATCGCGGTAAAAACTCAGCCGAAAAAAGTTCCCCCGGCAATTTCCCAAGAAAACTTGGTTAATGATTCCAAAGAAGCAACGCCGAATGAAAACGAAGCGGAAGGGGAAATTATTGAAGAAAGCGATGAAAACCCTGACAATGAAAATGTTCCGGATAATATTTCAAGCGAACCGAAAAAAAGTTCGGCGGTTTATTCAAAAAACGATATTTGTTTTTCCGGAATATTTCAGCCCGCTGTTTGCCGGAACAGCCCCTTGCCGCTTAGCGTCAGGCGGGTCGAATTTATTTCCCCGTATCAAGGCGTGACGGAAGAGAGAAAATCGGACGAAAACGGGGAAAAACGGCTTGAGAATGATTTGCGTCTTGGCATCAGCCATTTTTTCAGCCGTTTATTCGCGAATCTTGATTTGAAACCATTGAAATGAACAAGAAAATAAAAATAGGATTGCTGTTTTCGGCGGCTATGATTGCTATTTTTGCAAGCGTTGCGGCTTTCTATATCAAAAACGCCGAAACCGAACTCAAACTCGGTTTTGTGACCGATTGGGAGTATAATTCCCGAAAAGATATCGGAAATAAATTGACAAACCAAGCGCCGGCGGAGCTGGAAAAATCCGTGCGGTTTATGAATGAACGATTCAAGCCGGAAATGGTCGTGGCGGGAGGCGATATGATTGAAAGTTCCGGAGTCTCAAGGGAAAAAGGACAG
>MFSF01000016.1:0-1493 GCA_001784815.1 Candidatus Moranbacteria bacterium RIFOXYA12_FULL_44_15 | reverse complement strand
TATGTTTTCGGCAATCACGATCTTCGGGTTTTCAACAAGGAAGATCTGAGAAGAATATTATCTCTGGAAACAAATCACAGTTATCTGGATTTGGGCGACTGGCGACTGGTGCTGGCGGATACCAATTTCAACAAAAAAGATCAATCCGACTTGGGTCCCGACCATTATATTGGCGGTTATATAAGCCAGAATGAATATGCGTGGCTTGAGGAAGCGCTGGCGACCGACCGTCCGACCATACTTTTTACCCATCACAGTCCGATTCCTAATATTGATAGCCACAATCTCTCCAAGCAGGAAGAAGCCAGGTCTTTTTTGGAAAAATTTCCCAATTTGATTTTGGTAGTTTCCGGGCACGATCCGACATGCAAGCTCGAGGAATCGAACGGTGTTTATTATTTTATCGCTAATAATTTAGTTAACCGGAACGCTTTAGGAAGCTTTGCGACAATAACGGCTGAATATAATAAATATACCAAGAAAGCCAGCGTTGACATCGAACATCACGGCGCGCATCAGGAAAAATTCCAAATCGAAAAAAGATTCAAGTACGACGAAAAGTGGAAAAACTTCCTAGCGTCATTTTTCTAGTACAGCCGTTGTCAGAAACTTATTTTACGGTTATTATTAACTTGATGAAAAATTATCTCAAAAACAATAAACTCTTGGCAGTTTCTTTTTTAGTTTTGATGGTCGCGGCGGTTTTCGCGCGAACGTACAATCATCACGACTGGCTGTATTTCAAGATGGACCAGGCGCGAGACGCCAATATGGTGGGAAACGCCGTCAAAAACGGGCCGGGAGAGCTTCCGCTTCTGGGTCCGCGAGCGGGCGCGACCGACGTGTCGGCCGGATTTTTGCGCCTGGGACCGGCTTTTTATTATTTTCAATATACGGCCGGAAAAATATTCAATTCCGTCCAGCCGGATGTCTTCGCGTATCCTGATTTGTTTTTTTCCATTCTGACCATTCCGCTGTTGTATCTTTTTTCGCGCCTCTATTTTTCGAAAACCCATTCGCTTTGCGTTGCGGCGATGTACGCCCTTTCTTTCATAGTCATCCAATATTCCCGTTTTGCCTGGAACCCCAATTCGCTTTTGTTTTTTACGCTCCTGGCTTTTTACGGACTTTTGAAATTTCTAAGAACCGAAAACTTTCGAAAGAAAATCATTTTCGCGGCCATCGCGGCCATCGGCATCGGCATCGGCAGCCAGCTTCACTTTTTGGGGCTTTTTTGCCTGCCGGCCATAACTTTTTTGGTGCTGGTTACTCACTTTGAACCCTGGAAGAAACTAAGAAGGAAATCCGCTCCCGATGATCCGGATTGGAACCTGTCAGCCTATTCCCTGAAAAAAAACTTGGCCTACGCGGTTTCTTTTCTGGCGGTATTTTTGCTGATCTACAGCCCCGTGATTATCAGCGATGTTGTCAGAAAAGGGGAAAACGTGAAGAACTTTTTGGAAGCGACCGGCACCAAGCCCAATGACAAAGAT
>MFSF01000015.1:23043-24786 GCA_001784815.1 Candidatus Moranbacteria bacterium RIFOXYA12_FULL_44_15 | reverse complement strand
GTTTTTCCGCTATATCGTCCGCCGCCCCAAAAACATTATTTTTTTCTTCTTCTTTTTCTCCCCAAATAGGAACAACTACCACTTGAATAGGAGCGATTTTCGGAGGAAGCACCAGACCCTTGTCATCGCTGTGCGCCATAATGAGAGCGCCGATTATCCGAGTGCTCAGCCCCCAGCTGGTCTGCCAAGCATAGCAAGATTCCCCTTTTTCATCCAAAAATTTCACTTCAAAACTTTTGGCAAAATTTTGTCCCAGCATATGCGACGTGCCCGCTTGCAAAGCTTTGGTATCTTGCATCATCGCTTCAATGCAAGTGGTATAATCCGCTCCGGCAAATTTTTCCGATTCAGTCTTGTAGCCGGCAATCACCGGAACCGCCAAATGTTCTTCCGTAAACTTCCGGTATATCTCCAATATGGCCAGCGTTTCCCGGTCGGCTTCTTCTTTGGTGGCGTGGACTGTGTGCCCCTCCTGCCAAAGAAATTCCATCGTCCTCAAAAACGGACGAGTTCGGAGCTCCCAGCGGACTACGTTGCACCACTGGTTGATAAGCAAAGGTAAATCCCGATAGGATTGGATCCATCTGGAAAAAGTGTCGTACATGATAGTTTCTGAGGTAGGCCGGACAATCAATGGCTCCTCCAAGGGAGCATCGGGAACCAATTTTCCGTTTTCACCCTGTTTCAGCCGGTGGTGCGTAACAATCGCCACTTCTTTGGCAAAACCTTCGGCATGCTTGGCTTCTTTTTCCAAAAAACTTTTCGGAATAAAAAGCGGAAAGTAGGCGTTTTTCACGCCGGTTTCTTTGAACATCCTATCCAGCTCTTTTTGGATGTTTTCCCAAATGGCATATCCGTGAGGCCGGATAATCATGCACCCCCGAACCGGCGAACTGTCCGCCAACTGCGCCGCGTCAATCACATCCAAATACCACTGCGAATAATTTTCCTCCCTGGAAGTTATCTTTTTAGCCATAATGCCGTAATTTTACCAATTATCATTTTCTTTATTATACTATAGTTTCCCCTTCCTCCAAACGCCCTTTTTTTCTCCTCTCTCTTCCCTCTCTTCCCCCTTTTTATGGTTTGGATTTTTATTTTTCGGAGAAACTCCTGTTTGAGAAGCTGAATTTTATCCAAAATTTTTGTGCCCAGCCGTCGACCACAAAAATTTTGGCAATAAAATTCAGCTTCGAGTTAGTTTCTCCGAAAAATAAAAATCCAAACCTATTCCACTTCCCCCATTTCCTGCAATTTGATCAATTTTTGATACAGTCCGCCTTTGACCCGCGCCAGTTCGATATGGCTGCCTTCTTCCGCCACTTTTCCTTTTTCCAAAACGATAATTTTGTCGGCTTTCCGAATAGTGCTCAGCCGATGGGCGATGATGATGACCGTGCGGTTTTTGGAAATCTTGTCCATCGCGTCCTGGATCAATTTTTCCGAATAAGAATCCAAACTGGATGTGGCTTCGTCAAAAATCAAAATCCGAGGATTGGCCAAAATCGCCCGGGCGATCCCGAGACGCTGGCGCTGTCCGCCGGAAAGCTTGATTCCCCGTTCGCCCACCGTCGTATCGTAGCCTTCTTTCAGTTGATTGATAAATTCTTCGGCGTTGGCGATGCGCGCCGCCGCTTTGATTTCCGCCGTACCGGCGTTGGGTTTGGCGTAAGCGATATTTTCCCGGACGCTGGTGTTGAAAACTTCCACTTCCTGCGGAACGATGGCGATAAAACGCCGGAA
>MFSF01000015.1:0-23019 GCA_001784815.1 Candidatus Moranbacteria bacterium RIFOXYA12_FULL_44_15 | reverse complement strand
ATTTTTTCCGTCTAAAAATATTGCCCCTTCATCGGGATCATAATGCCGGTATACCATCCGCGCCACTGTCGTCTTCCCTCCGCCCGACGGTCCGACCAGCGCCGTCACACAGCCGGAGTTGATACGGAAATCAACGCCATCCAGCGCTTTCACGGCACTTTCATTATAAACAAAAGTGACGTTTTTGAATTCAATTTCCCCTGAAATATCTTTAGGCTTTATACCATTAACGGGATTTTTTATATCGGATTTCTCTTGCGATAACTCATACATTTTTTCCACCGCTTCACCCGATTCCATTATCTTGTCATAAAGACGGGAAATTCGATAAAGAGAAATTAACGCTTTTTCGGAAATAGTAAACACGAAAACCAACGTTCCAATAGTCATAGCTCCCTTCCAAACTAAAAATATTCCAAAGAGAAGAATAAAGACGCGGCCGGAATCTATAATAAAATTTCTTTTCAAATCATACTCAAAAATTCTCCGGAATTCGCGAATAGTATCTTCTTTTATGCTTCGAGTAATCTTTTCCAAACCCTTCGTTTCCGCCCTTTCTTGAGTGAATGATTTTACCGTGTTAATGTTTATTATTGATTGCGCCATTATTCCCGTGGCTTTGTCTTGATTATCAAATCGTTTTTTTCTAAAGGGATATATCAGCTTATTTATCCGGAAAGTAAGCGCCACAAAAATAGGCACGAAGACGCAGATAATCGCCGCGAAGCGGTAATCGATCCAGAACAAAGCTATGCCGGTAAAAATTATCTGGAAAACGGTCGGCACCACCTCCCAGAAAAAGTTTCCCAGCAAATCTTCCACTTTGAATATTCCCCTCTGCACTTTGGAAATTTTACTGCCGGTATTCTCTCTCTCGTGATAACTCAAGCCGAGAGCCATCATTTTTCCGTGAGAACTGTTGAAAAGATATTCTTCCACTTCCGCAAGAATTCTAAGAATTCTTTTATTGCCAAGGTATCCTAAAAAAGAAAAGGATTGATTGGCCAAAAACATCATGGCTATAAGTTGCAACAGTTTTCCTATGCCCTCAATCTTAAAGCTGGTCAAGGCGTCAATTATCAGCTTCAAAATATACGGTCCGATCAAACGAACCATTTGTTCAAACACGATTAACCCTACCAGAAACTTAATCTGTTTGTGCTGGATTGAAATCAAATCCCAAAGCCTTCTCCAAAATCTCCCCACGTTGAATTCTTCTTCGATATTCACTTTTTCTTTCGAATTCTTTCCCATATTTCTAACGCAAAAACAAAAGGGTTACACCCTCTTATCCTGATTATGCCTTTCCATGATACACCCGGAAAAATATTCCCGCAAATAAGACCAAAAAACAAACCACCCAAGAAGCCGGCCAAGAATTTATTTCAAGGCTGTTGAAAAATTAAAACTCAACGATGGATTTGAATCCGCCGTAGGCCATCCGCTTCATGTCAAAAGGCATCGGCTTGTTTTTCCAGGCCGGATCGCTCATCATCGGATCTTTCATCACTTTGGCGTTGACCGCGTCCCGATGCGCGCGGGATTTGTAAACGATGAAAGAGAAAACGACCGTTTCCCCGGGCTTAGCCTTGACCAGCTGGGGAAATTTCATAAACTTTATACCGCCGCCCATCTTGGGACTAAGGTCGTCCCCGACGCACTCGAAATATTCCAGCGCACCGTATTTCTTCCAAAGTTTGGCGCCCATTTTCGCCATCTTGCGATACTCCCCGATTTTATCCTTCGAGACCGGTATCACAAAACCGTCCACATATTTAGCCATAAATTTCATTTAATGATTATGGCTTTACTACACCCGAAGTGATAAAAAAATTACGCGAGCCGACCGCGCAGTTATTTGGTCATCGCCTTAGCTTTCAAACTTTTTGGCATCTTTTCGATAGCATAACGCAGGGCCGTCCGCGGCATTTCTTTTTTGTTTTTCATAACATAATCAAAAACGGCTTTTTGGTTTTTCTCGCTGGCGGCTTTGAGCATCCAGCCATAACCTTTTTGCGCCATATCGTCTTTATCCTTGAGCAGTATATCGGCGATCTCAAAAATATCTTTCAAAAACTTTCCGCGCCTAGCCGGAATAATAAGCGAGACAGCCGCGGCTCGTCTCGTCCAGCGGTTTTTCGACTTGGCCCATTTTTTTAGTTCGGCAACATACGGCGGATACCGGACCACGAATTCCCCGATCGTATGATTGCAAAAAGTGTCGCAAGCCGCCCAATTGATGATATATTTTTCAATCCATTTTTCAAAAACCTTGAAATCTTTCGGCTCATATTGTTTTCGGACTGCATAGGAAAAATGGCAGGCGATGAAAGATTCTTCCATCATCCCCGACTGCCACAGCCTTTCGCACAACCCGAAAATTTCCGCCTTTTTCCGGTCTTTTATTTCCGCCCAAAACTCTTTGGCAATTTTCGAAACGACCGCCGCTTTCACCCCATAAAGTTTTATCTCCTCCTTAAAAAACCTCTTCCCGCTCTCTCGCGTTTTCGCGTCAGCGTTCTCTTTGAGCCGGGCTCTTATTCTCCTAATCAGTTTATCCAAATTCATGTACGTAATGTATTACTTACCTCCTTTAATTCCTTGGAAATCGGAAAATATTCGGCCAACAGCCGCACCGCTTTTTCAAATTCAATATCCAACGCCGTCGTTACGTTTTTTTTGATCCATGTTTTTATTATTGAATTAATCACATAATAAGTTATCTATCCTCATCCTACTCCAAAACCGTCCTTTTGACAAAAAAACAGCCCCCATTTCGAAAAGCTGTCTTCTAAACGCACGCTATAGAGTAAGAGTCCTATTAGACTCTGCTTTTCAGAATGCTCTCCTGCCCCGCAACAAATTCAGAGCGATTACCACGACCGCGATAACCAGCAGGACATGGATCAACCCTCCGAATGTGTTTGCCGTTACGAACCCCAAAAGCCACAGAATTAATAATATTATGATTATAGTCCACAGCATTTTTTTAGATTACTTTAATTAACACTAGCTAACACCATTGGAAATCCCGTCAGACCCTATTGTAATGTCTGGGACTGACAAAGGAAAACAACTGCAGAATCAGATAACCAGCGAGGACGTACACGATCAGCGCGACGAGTGTGGCAAAATCAACCACAAATCCTCCTATTATCAGATCCGGCAGGATTTTCGCAAACGGACTTACCAGAATCGCCGTCACTTCATAAATCCAAGCCACGAATGGCGTGCTGACATTGACCGTGAAAAACTTGAATATGAACCGCAGCGAAAGCAAAAATTCAATGACTCCTACAATAACGTTTACCAATGTTCTTATAATTCCCAACATAAACTTAATTTAAGCCACTACTTTATCTTATGGCACTAGTACACCCGCGACGTCTTTATATTTCCGACGATCGAACTGAAAATATCTCTCGACCGCACTGTTATCCCGCGCGCCATGCCAAGATTTTGAATTATCTTTTTCCCCGGCAGTTCCATATTTGCAAAGAGCGTTATTCAAAATAAGCTCCGAGCGTTTTACTCTAACACAATATATATATAGTCAAGTTTTTTCCGCGTAACTATTATCTTAATTTACAAATTGCCACTAAATTTGTAGCGTGTTATTGTTGTTTTATATGAAATATTTAAACTCCCTCAACAAAATCAACGGCGTCGGACCGCAGAAGTTCAAACTATTGTTCAACCATTTCGAAAGTCTCGAGGCGGTTTGGCGGGCGGATTTGACCGAGCTAAAAGCCAGCAAGATTCCGGAAAAGCTGGCGGAAAAAATAATCTTCGAGCGCAAAAACATCAATCCGGAGGAAGAGTGGGAAAAGTTGGAAAAAGAAAATATCCGGATGATAACCCTGACGGATTCCGACTACCCCGATCTTTTAAAAGAAATTCCCAACGCCCCCTACATCCTCTACGTTAAAGGCGATTTTGATTTTTTCAACAACTCCCCCGCCATTTCTATCGTGGGTTCCCGAAAATATACCGACTACGGCCGGCAGGCCGCTCTGAGCTTTGCCCGTGACTTGGCCGCCGCCGGCATCACGGTTGTTTCCGGAATGGCGCTTGGCATCGACACTTTCGCCCATCGCGGCGCACTCGACTCCCGCGGAAAAACCATCGCGGTTCTCGGAAACAGTCTGGATGACGAAAGCATTTACCCCAGGAATAATGTCAATCTGTCTCGCGAGATAATCGAAAACGGCGCTCTCATAAGCGACTACCCGATAAAAACCACGGCCGGCACGACAACTTTCCCCGCCCGCAATCGCATTATTGCCGGACTCACTATGGGAACGATCGTCATTGAAGCCGGCGAAAAAAGCGGCTCGCTTATCACGGCAAATCTGGCACTGGAATACAACCGTGAAATTTTTTCCGTTCCGGGTTCCATCTTCTCGCCGTATTCATTCGGCACCAACCAACTGATCAAACAAGGCGCCAGAACTTTGACTAGTGTGGCGGATATCTTGGAAGAATTGGACATAAGCCGGGAAAAAACCTACAATACAAAAGTCGAGAAAAATCCAAGTTCGGCCGAAGAAAAAATCCTGCTGGATATCCTATCGCCCGATCCGACTCATATTGACAACCTGGCCAAACTCGCCAAACTCGAAGTCTCCGCCGTTTCTTCTACTCTGGCTATGATGGAAATCAAAGGCTGGGTGAGAAATATCGGAGGACAAAACTATATCCTGCTATGAAATTTTTAATTTTTAATTCGAAATTTTTATTGAATTTTCAATTTAAAATTTATTAAAAATTAAAAATTAAAAATTCGGCATGAAGCTTAATCAAACCATCTCAGTCAAAACAAGTAAATAAAATCAACTAATTTGAACATATGAAACTCGTAATAGTTGAGTCTCCCACCAAAGCCAAAACTATTTCCAAATTTTTGGGAAAGTCTTTTACCGTAAAATCCAGTTACGGCCATGTTCGCGATCTGCCAAAAAAGGAAATGGGCATCGACATTGAAAACAATTTCGAACCGAAGTATGTTATTCCCGATGCTGCCAGAACCAGAGTCGCGGAACTGAAAAAAATCGCCGCGCGAGCGGATGAAGTCATCTTGGCGACTGACGAAGACCGCGAAGGAGAAGCTATTTCCTGGCATCTTATGTCAGCTTTGAAGCTGGAAAAAAGCTCGCCCAAAAGAATTGTCTTCCATGAGATTACAAAAACTGCCATCGAAAAAGCTCTGCAAAATCCGCGGGAAATTGATTTGAATCTGGTGGACGCCCAGCAAGCCCGGCGAGTGCTCGATCGCCTGGTCGGCTATGAACTGTCGCCTTTTCTCTGGAAAAAAATCCGCCGGGGACTGTCCGCCGGACGCGTGCAATCGGTAGCCTTGCGGCTGATTGCCGAGCGAGAACGCGAAATTGAAAAATTTAAAAGTGAAGCTTTTTGGACCGTTCCCTTGGAACTAAAAAAGAAAAACAATTCCGAAAACGATAAATTCCAAGGAGAATTGGTTGAAAAAAACGGGGAAAAAATCGAACAAACCGCAACCCTGAAACTTTTCGCCGGGGATTACAAAACAAAAAAAACCATTCTCAAAAACGAAAAAGAAGCGGCTCTGATAGTTAAAGATCTCAAAAATTCCGAAATTTCAGTAACCGACATCCAGGAAAAAGAAACTCTGCGCAGTCCCGCTCCGCCGTTCACCACTTCCACACTCCAACAAACCGCTATCAATACCTTGGGCTGGAGCGCCAAGTCCACCATGATGACCGCCCAAAAACTTTACGAGCAAGGTTTCATTACCTATATGCGAACCGACTCGGTCAATCTGTCGATGGAATCAATGCTGGCGGCCAAGAAAATTATTACCAAAAAGTTCGGAAAGGATTACGCGCTGGAAAATCCAAGATTTTTCAAAAACAAATCCAAGGGCGCCCAAGAGGCTCATGAAGCCATCCGGCCCGCGAGCGTCGAAAAAATTCCGGAAGATCTGAAAGAAAAACTGGAAACCAGCCAATATAAATTATATAAATTGATTTGGGAAAGAATGGCCGCCTCCCAAATGCAGCCGGCTGTCTTTGATTCAGTTAAAGTTTCAATCGAAGCCCAAAACAAAAAAACCGGCAACCGGTACGCCCTCAGAGCTTCCGGTTCAACCATAAAATTCGACGGATATCTGAAAGCTTATTCCTCCAGAAAAAATTTGGAGGAAAATATGCTTCCTCTTCTGAAAACAGGAGAAAAGTTGGAAATCGCCCAAATTGAAACTCAAGAGAAATCCACCCCTCCGCCGCCCCGTTACACCGAAGCCAGCCTGGTGAAAGTACTGGAAGAAAACGGCATTGGTCGCCCATCCACTTACGCCCCAACCATTTCCACTATCATTGAAAGGAAATATGTCGACAAAAACGAAGAAAAAAAACTTTATCCGCTGGAAATCGGCTTAGTGGTCAACGACCTTTTGGTGGAACATTTTCCCCAAATTGTCGACACCGGGTTTACCGCCACTCTCGAAGAAGATTTCGACCAAATCGCTGAAGGCAAAAAAGAATGGGTGCCGATTATCAAGAATTTTTACGGACCTTTTCATAAAAACATCGAGAGCAAAGTAAAGACTGTTAAAAAAGAAGATTTCCAGGAAAAACTGGACAGATCCTGCCCTGAATGCGGAGGGGATCTGGTGGTCAAGTTCGGCCGCTTTGGAAAATTCATCGCCTGTTCCAACTATCCCAATTGCCGTTATACGGAAAAAACCGACTCGGAAAAAAAGCTGGACGAAGAAAACGCCGGGAATGTTTGCGATAAATGCGGCGCGCCGATGGTAGTAAAGAGAGGCAGGTTCGGAGCATTCCTGGGATGTTCCAAGTATCCCGATTGTAAAAATATCCAGAAAATAGAAAACAAAACCGGCATAACCTGCCCCCAATGCCAAAAAGGAGCCATCGTGGAAAAAAAATCCAAGAAAGGCAGAACTTTCTACGCTTGCAATGGCTATCCTGACTGCAAGTTCGCCCTTTGGAACAAGCCTACCGGAGAAAAATGCCCCCAATGCGGGTCGCTTATGACTTACGCCGCCAAAGAAAAAACGAAATGTTCCAGCAAAGAATGCGGATACGAAAGGTAATTTACGAACTACGAAATAAGCGAATTACGAAAGTACTTTAAAGAAAGAACAAACTATTTAAAATTTTTCGTAATTCGCTTATTTCGTAGTTCGTAAATTCTAAAATATGCCCCACAGTCTTATCACAATCGACGATGTCCTGAAAAACATCCGAGTGCCGCTTGACGCGAAAAAAGAAGCGCTGGTTCGCGTGGCTTATGAAATGGCGGGAAAGGCGCACCGGGGGCAAAAAAGAAAATCAGGGGAAGAATACATCCAGCATCCTCTCCACACCGCCTTGAACCTGGCTAAGATCGGGCTGGGCGCCAGAACCATAACCGCCGGAATCCTGCACGACGTGCCGGAAGACACTGAAATAACCCTCAAACAAATCGAGGAGAAATTCGGCAAAGAAATCGCCGAGCTGGTGGACGGCGTGACCAAACTGGGACACATCCGCCTCCGCGGCACTAAAGAAGAAATCTATCTGGAAAACTTGCGGAAGATGTTTTTGGCTATGGCTCAGGATGTCCGCGTGGTTCTTATTAAACTAGCCGATCGTCTGCATAATATGGAAACGCTGGACGCGCTACCGGAAAACAAGCGTCGGCGGATCGCTCTGGAGACGATGGAAATTTTTGCCCCTATCGCCAACCGCTTGGGAATCGGCGAAATCAAGGCGCGCCTGGAAGATTTGGCTTTCAAATACCTTGAGCCGAAAAATTACGAACTCGTAACCAAACTTTGCAAAGAACAATACGAACAGAGAAAAAAGCAAATTAATAAAGTCGTTTCGGAACTCAAACAGGAATTGCAAAAAGAAGGAATAACCGTCATTGATACTTTCGGCCGGACAAAGCATCTTTGGAGCCTTTTTCAAAAACTCAAGCGCCATGATATGGACATTAACAAAATTTACGACCTGGCCGGTATAAGAATCATCGTACCGCAACTGGCCAACTGTTATGAAACCTTAGGGATAGTCCATAAAAAATACCGCCCGCTGGTCGGAAGAATCAAGGATTATATCTCCCTCCCCAAGCCCAACGGCTACCAATCCATCCACACTACCATTTTCGGGCCGGAAGGAAAATTTTTGGAAGTCCAAATCCGCACCAAAAAAATGGACGATGAAGCTGAATTCGGAATTGCCGCCCACTGGATATATACCGAAAAGAAAAGCCGCATTCGGGACTTTTTCTTCCGCAGAAAGGGCACCCAATCTCCGGAAGTGGAAAAAGAAATCACCTGGATCAAACAGCTCCGCGAGTGGCAAAATGAACTGGGTAAAAACGACCGGGAATTTATGGAGGGACTGAAAATTGATTTTTTCAAAAACCACATCTTCGCTTTCACTCCGCTGGGCGACATCATTGATCTGCCCGAAGAGTCCACCCCCATCGACTTCGCCTACCGCGTCCACAGCGAGATCGGCGACCGGGCGCTTTCCGCCAAGGTCAACGGCCGGATCGTCCCCTTGGATTATAAGGTGAAAAACGGCGAAGTGATCGAGATTGTCACTTCCAAAGAACACAAAAACCCCAGTCGCGATTGGCTGAGGTTCGTCAAAACTTCCGCCGCCAAATCCCATATCAAGAAGTTTATGAAAAGAGAAGGTATGATTTGAACCGGTTTTCTGGTTGAACTGGTCGGCTGGTTTTTGCGTTGTCGGCTCAGCGCCTCCCGGCCTGAAACATAAAATCTTGCCAATCAGCTTTTTACCTGAAATCATCTTCCCTTAAATTAGCCTGGAGTAAAATCGATTGAAAAGTTCCACGCGGGACTTCTTTTTTTCCCATTTTGACAATCACAGTTATGGCCGGATTGCCCGGTTTTCTGAATTTTCCATGAGAACCTTTCTGCGAGATAAAAAAGAAGCCCTTTTCTTTAAGGACTTTTATGATTACCTTCAGTTTTATCGGTCTAGGCATTATTAAAAATCAACGGAACAATGTTCAGACGCTCCACTTTTGTTATTTTCGAAGGCGAGACGTCTTCAAAGTATAATTCTAACGCTTCTTGGAGGGCTTCAATAGCTTCCTTCTTGGTGTCGCCAAAACTGGATACGCCCGTATTCAAATTCCAGGAAACATAATATTTTCCTTCTTTCCAGACTATATTTTTTAAATTAATTTTACGCATATATTTACCTTTCTATACAATGATACTGCCACAACAGCACGAATATGTCAATTCAACTCATCTTAGTCTCGAAACCTACCTTTGTAATAAGCAACCTCTTTTAACAACAAATCTTGAAACTCTGACATTTCCTGTGAAAATTTGCACAATTCTTTGTAATGCTTTTTCGCTATCGCGGAGTATTTCAGTAACAATTCATTCAACTTTTCTGGCATCGGTGCCTCCCATACTGTCTCCCAAACCTCATTATTGCACCAATCTTTTTTATTCAGGTCTACCCAACGAATGTGTTCGGATTGCACGAATTTCTCCCCTTCAATGATTATTGTATCCCACTCGGATGTGATTTTTTGACTTGCAGGCATTTTTTTTTCTTCAATCAAAATTTGCCTAATAACCCGATAACCTTTGTATGAATTATCAAAAGAAATTGCCTCTTTTTTAGAAAGTGGAATAGAAATAAAGTAACTCGAATAGTCGCCGCTTTTTTCTTTTTCGCCAATATCAATATAGATTCGCATATTATAAGAACTGATTACTTTATCTTGCTTACGATATTCCCCAATTCTTCCTCGGAATAGTATTCGATCAGGATTTTTCCGCCGTTGCCAGATTTAGACAGTTTGACTTTCGTTCCCAGCGCTCCAGACAGTTCCTCTTCGATTTGTTTTATGCGCGGATCGACCGAGACAGTCCGCTTATGATGGCGAACCGTCACTTCCTTGGTCTTTTCTTCCGTCTGCCTGACAGTCAAATTGCCTTTCATAATCATTTCATAAAAAGCCCGCTGTTTTTCCGCGTTAGGAATAGCCAGAAGCAATTTGCAATGTCCTTCGGTTATTTTTCCTTCCACTAAACTCCTTTGGATTTCCACCGGCAAACCCAAAAGGCGGATCTTGTTGGCCACCGCGCTGCGACTTTTGCCCAGTTTCGAAGCTATTTCCTCTTGACTCAAATCAAATTCCTCCGCCAGTTTTTTATACGACTTGGCTTCTTCAATCGGGCTCAAATCATGCCGCTGGACATTTTCCACAATCGCCAATTCCAACTTTTGCTGTTCGTCCGCTTTTCGGACAATCACCGGAACGCTGGTCAAACCCGCCAAACGCGCCGCCTGGAAGCGGCGTTCTCCAGCCACCAGCTCGTATCCGGCGCCGTTTTGAGTAACGATAAGCGGTTGGATGATTCCGTGGGTTTTTATGGAATCGGACAGCTCCTGCAGTTTGGCTTCGTCGAATTGCAGACGGGGCTGATGGGGATTGGGAACAATTTTGGAAATTTCAATTTCCGAAATCGAATTTAATCCAATCGTCGCTTTTCCCTTCTTCTCTTCCAACGCCTGAACAACACTGGAAAATCCCGGGGAAGTTGAGTTTTTGACCACGCCGAAATAGTTAAGCTCCTCTTGAGAACTCTCGTCGCTTTTTTTGTTTTTTTGGGGAATCAGAGAAGAAAGACCTCTTCCTAATCCATAATTTTGTGCCATAATGTCTGAACCACTGACCTGCCCGCAATGCTTTGCCATTAAACTTGTTTGGGGCAGTAGTAATCTTAAATTAACTAATAACAAAAGTACTCAGTGAAAAACAGCATTGCAAAGCAGGCGGGTTTACACTTGATTATCCTGATTACACTGAATTTAAAATCATGTGAAATCATGTGTAAATCAGTGATAATCAGTGATTTTGATTTATTTTTTACACGCTAAATTTTTTATTGCCGCCTTTCTCCAATCCAATAACCTCCCTCGCCAAATTCTTGTACGCCCGGGCTCCTTTGGAAAAAGCGTCAAAACTCAGTATGGATTTTCCGAACCCCGGCGCTTCAGCCAGCCGGATGGATCTCGGCACTACGGAATCAAAAACATGTCCGGGAAAATGATCCTGAATTTCCTTGACCACTTGCCGCGCCAGACGGTTTCTTTTGTCATACATCGTGAGAAGCGCGCCCATAATTTTCAATTGGGGCTGCAAGTTCTCGCGCACCAAATCAATAGTGTTCAATAACTGACTGAGTCCTTCCAAAGCGAAATATTCCGTTTGCACCGGAATAATTATCTCGTCACTCGCCACCAGTCCATTAATGGTAAGCAGACCAAGACTGGGCGGCGAGTCGATAATTATGTAATCATAATTAGTCCTGATTTCCCGAAGGACGTTATAGAGCCGAAATTCGCGATTATCCAGATGCACCAGCTCTATCCCTGCTCCGGCTAAATCTTGCGAAGCCGGAATAAGGTCGTGACCGAAAGTTTCCGTCTTAATGATGATTTTTGAAGGATGCTCGCCGATAATCATAGCATGATACAAACTTTTTTCTATTTCCCTGACATTCAGTCCTAATCCAGAAGAAGCGTTCCCCTGCGGATCAAGATCGACAAGAAGCACAAACTTTCCGGCCGCCGCCAGATAAGTCGCCAAATTGATAGCAGACGTGGTTTTCCCCACCCCGCCCTTTTGATTGACTAAAGAAATAATTTTTGCCATACTGATTGAGTATATTATACTATGAAAGGAACGAAATACAAAATAACCGCATGCGCCTTGGTGGCGGAATTGGTATACGCGCGCGACTCAAAATCGCGTGGGAGCGATCCCATGAGAGTTCAAGTCTCTCCCAAGGCACAAACAAAAATGCCTTTCAAGTGGTATTCGTATTTCCTACTTTGATCTCAAAGCCGAAAGAACGTCTATCTTGGTTGTTTTTCTGGCTGGAAAAAATCCCGTCGCCATGCCGATAAAAGTGGAAAAGACCGCCACGCTTAGCGCGAACCACCAAGGAGTATAGAAGAGATCAATCTTTTCTCCTCCAAAATGATTGGCGATAAGATTGACTATCAAGTTGAAGAATGTTCCTTCCAGCCAACCGATCAAAATCCCCGCCACTCCACCCAAAAAACCCATAACAGTCGCCTCCAATATGAAAATAAGGATAATATTCATATCGGAAGCGCCAATGGATTTCATAATCCCGATTTCTTCCGTCCTCTCCAAAAGAGCCACCGTCATAGTATTGAACATTCCGATAGCGCTGACAACCAAAGCGATAAACCCGAAGAACAACAAGGCGATTTTTATTATGTCAAATATCTCATTCACCTGGTCAACCATTTCTGAAAGAGAAGAAACCGAAAAACCCAAGTCGCCTATTTCTTCTTTGACGCGGCCGAGATCATCATTGGAAGCGCACTTCACCTTCAGCTCGTCAAAATGATCCACGCCAAGACTTTCCAGTGCTCCGGAATTGATATATGCCATATTTTCCTCTCCCTGGATCACACCCGTTATTTTAAATTCCTTGTCTAAGTCGACCTTCGTAATTTTTTCGGCTTTGCCGCCAGACGTCTCTTCACTTTTGGATCCCATATCAAAAGAAAAAGTCATTTTTTCCCCGATAAGTTCATCCGGACTGACACCAAAAACCTTCGCCAAAGCAGACGAGACTGCGATTTCTTGAACATTTTCATCATTAATAACCGATCCTTTCTCTGCTTTTATCCCACTAAGGCGAAAATAAACCGGTTTGACCGACAAAACGGACAATTCAGCGGCAAGTTCCTTGAATTTCCCTTTGGCTTTGAGATTGGACGCGGGACTTGTTTCAGAAACTCCGGAAATGTTCCCTATTTTTTCAACAGACAGCCGATCGAGAATGGCTGGCGAAGAACGATCTTCGGCGACATCCAGCGAAAGCAAAGAATCGGAGGTGGTTATTTTTTGTAAAACGGTATTTTGCAGTCCGTATCCCAAAGAAACCAGAAAGAAAACGGCGCTTATCCCGATGCTCATACCCAAAACAGTAAGTAAAGTCCGCGAAGTCTTGGTTTTGAACATCCGGATGGACAAGGCGAATAAATCTTTGAATCTCATAATTATTTACGGCTCTAAGCCGCGTATTTCATAAGGATTATTATCTCTATCTCCCGCGACGCTTTTTCGGCTATTTTCTTGTGAAGACCGACGCCTCCCAGCATCGTTCGAGCGTCCAGCTTCTTTCTTAATTCCTCCTGATCAATCTTGTTTTGGATTCTCTGACGGATTAAAAGCTCAAATCTCAGCCTGATTTCTTCTCCTAACTCCAACTTGAAAAATTCCATCAGATAACTGGCGATGGACGCCACCGCCTCGCCTTCCGAAGCGCTTCTCAATATTTTCGCCCGATCCAGTATCCCGCCGACTCTTTGGGAAAAAGACCGGGCTTTTTTCTTGTTCCACCCGGCTCCGCCTCTTTTATAATCCTTGTCCAGATTTTTCTCGAGAGTTTCCACGTCGATATTTTCAAAAAGAAGCTCCTTAAGATAGGCTTCGGCCGTATCCAGCTGTTCCCGGGTAAAGTCCGTGAGCACGTGCGACATCAGCTGATTGGTTTTGAAAGGAACCAAAAGAGCGCCAATTTGTCCGGCGGAGAGATTCTTGAAAGTTTTCATCAGTATTCTTAAATCAGGAGAGAGTTTTTCCGTTTCGTCTTCTCCCCGGACTTGCTCTTTTTCCACAACCACGTAATCCGGCCTTTTTTCTTTGAAAACTTCCTCTTTCAGCACCTGCCCGTCCCTGATGTGGATAACTCTGTCGGCAAAGGTCAGGTGTTCGGCGTTATGCGTAACCAGGATAATCGTTTTTTTATCAATTTCGTTTAAGTCCTTGAGGATATTAAGGACGTTCTTCGAAGATTCGCTGTCTAAGTTTCCCACCGGCTCGTCAGCGATAACTACTTCCGTATTATTGACAAGCGCCCGAGCGATTGACACCCTCTGTTTCTGGCCGCCGGAAAGCTGGCTGGGAATTTTCCCGGCCTGTTCCACGACGTTGAAACGATGCAAAAGCTGGAACCCTTTTTCCTCCCTTTTTTTTCTGCTTTCACCGAGAAAAACCATTGGCAGGCAAACATTATCCAAAATGGTCAAAGAGGGAATCAAACAAAAAGACTGGAAAATCATTCCGATAACGGATTGATGAACGCGCACCATTTCTTTCTTGCCCATTTCGGACAGTCTCTTCCCTTTAATAAAAACCTCCCCGGAAGAAGGAGTTTGCAACCCTGAAATACAATTAAGAAAAGTTGATTTTCCGCATCCGGACGGACCGAAGACAATCACGAATTCGCCGGGAAAAATCTTGGCGCTGACGTCTTTCAACGTCCTGAGTTCGTTGGCCTTCCCCTTATTATAAACAACTTCCAACTTGCTGGCTTCTATTATCGGCTCGCTCATTGTGAATTTATAATATCTTTTATTTTTTCCGCGCCAAATCTTATCCCTTTATCGCCCAGCCGAAAACTTTTTGAACGGCGTTTTGCAAAACGTCAATAAGCGACGCGTTAGGTTCCCCGGAATAGAAAACATAGCGATCCGATTCCAGTTCGCTTCCCGATCGATCCACAGCTTTGATGACATAATTGTAAACGCTTCCCGAATCAAGCGCCGAAAGCACCATAGTATGGCTGTAACCGAAATCGTTTTCCATAACGGTTTTCACCGCGACATCCCGATTTTTCTGATATTCCAGGCGGGATATGGCGGCTTTGTTAGTTCTCCAATTCAAAATAATTTTAGTGTCATCTTTCTCTTCCGACACGACCAGCTCCCCCAAAACATCGTCTATCCGAAGAGACTCCGCGTCTTCTTCATTGGAAAATTCAAAATCGGCGCGTCCGCCGAGCGTAATTGACTTAACTTTATAGTCCTCGCTCGTAAAATCCGAATTTTGCGTGTTTTCTCCCAACACTCCGCTTTTTTTTGAAGAAACGGAAATCGGCACGTATCTTTTGATCTCCTTTGCTTTACGTTCCTCCAACAAATGTCCCGTGTCATAGATTCCCGCCAAAAAAACAACACATGCCAAAAAAACTATTTCTCGACGGTTTTTTCTCAAAAAATTTTCCGGCCTTTTTTCTTTCTTCTGGGTTTTTTTTACGTTCATATTTTTTTTAAAGCCTATTTATACCGAAGCGCCTCCAAGGGATCAGTGGAACTGGCCCGTTTGGCCGGAATGATTCCCGTTAAAAGTCCTACCACGGCAGCCAAACCTACGATAAGAAAAAGAAACCAGGAAGGAAAATAGAATAAGGAAACAGCGCTACCTCCCAACTTTCCGGCGATAAAGTTAACCGCTAAATTAAACACCCACGCTCCGGATACGGCGATTACCACTCCGGCAAGACCGCCCAAAAGTCCCATCAGGGTAGCTTCGGAAACAAACATCGACAGTATGTCGGATCGGGAGGCTCCGACGGATTTCATTATGCCGATTTCTTCAGTCCTCTCCAGAAGCGAGATAGTCATGGTGTTGAACATGCCGATAGAACTGACCACCAGGGCGATAACACCGAAAAAGGCCAATATGACCCTTATGATCGCGAACGCTTTGTCCGCCTGTTCAACAACATCGCTGAGAGACGAGACGGAAAGCCCCAGCGCGGATATCTGCCCGCGCGCGCCCTTCAACGCGTCCGAAGAAAGACACTTCACCTTGATCCGGGAATAATTTTCAAAAAACATCCCCTCTTCAAAAGCCGCTCTGTTTATGTGCACGAAATTTTCTTTTCCTTCGACATATCCAATGATCTCAAATTCCTCATTCTCTTTCAATGTCTGGCCGCCGCCCGAATCGCGGACGGACGGAAAAGAAAAAACTATTTTTTCTCCCAGCATTTCCTCCGGTTGTTTGTCAAAAATCTTGGCAAACATCGAAGAAATGACCACCCCCCGGCCGTTCTCGCCGCCAATTCCTTGCCCCGCGGCAATTTTCGTTCCGTCAAGACTCAAAAAAGACGGATCGCTGATGATCGCCCGGATATCAGAACTTGTTCCGCCGTATTTCGCTTTGGCTCCGGTCTCAAACGCCGGGCTCACTTTTTCCACTTCCGGCATTTTTCTTATCTCCTCTATCAACCGCGGTTCTATTCCGCTTTCGGCTTTTAGCGGAGAAACGTCCAGGGACATAAGCGAATCATCAGTGGTGATCGCCCCCAGAAGCGCTCTTTGGATTCCGTATCCCAAAGCCACCAAAAACAAGATGGCCGCGATGCCCACTCCCATGCCTAAAATCGTCAGAAGCGTCCTGGATGTCCTGGCTTTGAACATCCTGATGGAAAGTTTGGCTAAATCCTTGGTTTTCATAATGTTTTAATTTTATGCCCTAACTAGGCCGAATACCGCAAAAGCAATATCAGCTCGATAGCCCGGGCTATTTTCCGGGCGGTCCGCCGGTCGAGCCCCAGCCCGCCTTTATTCTCCGGCATATCGATAATTTTCGACAACTCGTCAAAACCGATTTTGTTTTTCAAACGGTCGGCAACTACCTTGGCCAGGTTTGTTTTTTTCTCGGGAGAAATCGAACCGGAAACGGAAACCAGGTAATCGGACAAGCGAGTAGACGACAAACCGACATCGGAAAAATCAATTTTGTCGGCCTCTCGGAGCATTGCCATAGCTTCCAGAGAAAACTTCTGAGCATTCCGCTTGTCCCAGCCGGCTCCACCTTCTTTTTCGTCTTTGTTTAATTTTTCAACCATTTCCTCAGCGTCTATTTTCCCGAAAATAAAATCCTGCAGGCATTGCTTGGCGAAATTGATTTGTTCTTCGGTTATGCTGAAAAAAATATAGGAGAAAAGCTGTTGGACTTTGAAGGGCACCATCAACGACCCTATTTGTTCAAAAGTCAGGTTCCGAAAAGATCTCATTAGCAGATTCAGGTCCGGCGACACGAATTCTTCTTTCGTAAGCCCCATCTTTTCCAAATTCTCATTCAATTTACCGTCTTTGAAAATATAGCTGTCGATCAGTCTTTTTCTTTTTTTGACGATTTCGACTTTGGTTATTTTCCCGTCTTTCATGTGCACTATTTTGCTTCCGTAGTCAAGATGCGCCGGATCATGGGTTACCAAAATGACGGTTTTTTTGTCCTTTTCGTTCAATTCCTCAAGGATCGACATCACGTTGTGGGCGGATTTGGAATCAAGATTGCCAACCGGCTCGTCCGCCAAAATTATCTCGGGATCATTGATAAGCGACCGGGCGATGGAAACCCGCTGCTTTTGTCCGCCGGAAAGTTCGCCGGGGAACTTTTTTGCCTGTTCCTCGATAGAAAAACGCTCCAAAAGTCCGGCGGCTTTTCGCAGTCTCGCTCCTTCTTCTGATTCTTCAAAAATCTTGGGCAAACAAACATTGTCGGCGACATTAAGAGACGGAATCAAATAAAAGGCCTGGAAAATCATCCCGATTTTTTCTCGATGATAGGCGACCATTTTTTCTTCGCCGTATTTCCCGATATCCTCGCTTTCCACTTCCACGCCGCCGCTGGTCGGTCTTTGCAAACCGGCGATGACATGAAGCAAAGTGGATTTTCCGCAACCGGACGGACCGAATATGATCACGTACTCGCGGGGGTTAATCTCCAAGTTGATGTTCTCCAGCGCCCGGATCTCATTGGTTTTCCCTTTGTTGTAAGTAACGTTGAGATCGGTGATTTTTATGTTTGGTTTTAGCTGTTCTTCCATTTTTTTATTATAACATATTTTTCTGTTTTGAGAATCGTTGCAATCATCTGTTTTTCGCTTCCGCCGCTCCGTCATCATCTTAGAGCCAATAACCATTTCCACAGCGGAATAATTTCGATTAATCTGCCGTCAATTTTTAACCCTTGCTTTCCAAAGTCGGCAGCAGGAAGTTCTTTTTTTTCGCGCTCATAGGATTTTTTTCATCCTGGTTCTAAGCTTTGGGAATGTCTGGGATATTTGGGTTTTTAGGGCTTTTGGAGAACATTTTGTTTGTTCCTAAAGGCAATCCTCTTTTTGTAAAGATTTTCAGTGAAACCGCCTTTTTCCAAAAGTTCCCGCTCCAAAGTCAAGAGCTGGCGATCAAGCAAGAAGTTCTCCTGATGAATGAGACAGATCATGAGATTGACAAACTTTTCCGGATCATCAAGAAAACCTCGCTCGGACAAAGCAGACCAATCGGACGAATCCAATCTGCCGGAAAAACGCATCGCTCGAACTTCCAGCGCTCGCTGGTCGTCTTTTTTCCATTGTGAAAGTCTTTTCTCCGCCAAAAAATCTTCGTAGTCCTGCAAAAGTTCTTCGAAGCTTCCGCGCGACGTGCCAGTCAATTTGATTTCGATTTTTTTGGAAGTTCCGCTGTCTTGCGACCCCTCCACAATGTTTTGTTTTCCACTTCTGCTCGCGCCGGTCATTTGTTCTCTCAGTTTCCAGCTCTTAATCCATTTGTCGCAAAAAAACATGTTCAAATCAAAGATGGTTTGAGCCAATTGAAAAGTTTTGAGTTTCCTGTAACCGCCATGCGGCGAAATGAGTTGCGATTCTTTTTCTTGCATTTTTTTGATTTGTCGGATTTGTCTGATCCGTCCGATTTGTCCAACGCGCCTGATTGAACCGGTTCAAAATTCAAAAATTATTTGATGATAAACCAGTCGAAGTTTATGTCGCCCTCCGCGGTGGCTTCTTTGATTTTTACCTTGAAACTTTTTCCTTCCTCGAGTTCATCATAGAATAGCACTTTGTCAAAAGTGTCGCCGGAAGGCGTAATGGAAATCTTGGCGGCCTTGCTGGCAAAGGGTGTCAGAATTATTTCTTCGGTTTCACCGGAGTTAATGACGCCCTTTCCGGCAGTCTTGCCCTCCTTTAATTCTAGCTCGTCCGTCTCAATTGATTTGGCTTTCACCGTCCCCAACGCTTCGATGTCTTTGGCCGTGATTTTGCCGTCGAGAAGCGTGACGTTGCCGTTTTTCGCGTACACTAAGTCTTTCAGGCTTTCCGGTTTAAAGAGGAGATAAAAATTCCAGAGTTCGTCGTACCTTTCGATATACATTTTACTCTTGAGATCGGTCATTTGCGCCTCCAAATTGACTATGCGCGTTTCGTGCCCGGCAATCTGATCTCTAATCGTTTCCAACTGCTCCGTAGAAAGTTCATCCAGGTTCGCTCCGATGAGAGTTATTTTTTCATTAACGGAAAGGGTTTGATCGGCCAGCTGGTTGGTCAATTGGCTAACGATCTTGTTTTGGTTGTCGGTTATGCCGGCGATCTGTGTTTGTTGTTTTTGGATTTGATTATAGCTGTCGATGATATAGAGAGTGTTTTCTTCGGTTTTTTCCAAGAGTATTGGAACCATCTGGGAGAGGTTTAGTCCATTGCGAATTACTTCATCGGCACTGGGAACGTTGGGGAGATGCTTGTTTTGGGCAATATAGTTTTCCAGTTCCGCTATAGTCAAAAGAGGGTAATCCTCTTCAAAGACATAGTCGGGCAGATGGGTGGTGCCATCGACGATGAAATTGGCGGCGTAGATGCTTCCGGCGGCAGTTCCATAACAAGCGGTGTCAGTGGCGCTGGCGCAGATGGAACCGACTACTTTCAAGGTGGTGTCCGGCGAAGTCGTCCCTATGCCGACGTAGCCGGTATTTGCGATCTGAAGGGCTTCCACTCCACCAATATTAAAGCGTAATGAACTGCCATCAAGGATTGTCCGACCGTCGCCATACCCAAACGTAACGATACCGGCCTCAGAGGCAAGCGAACTGGTGTCAGAGGCTATGATAGCCACATCAACCGGGGTGTCTTCGGCAACAATTGTATAAATCTGACCGCCACTAACTGACGCGGTTCGCCTAGAACCGTCAGAAGACATAGCCACGCTATACCAAGCTCTACTAGATTCATGCGTTGCCCAATGCGCTCCATAGTCGTCCGAGGTATAAATACTCCCGTTATTTTCCAAAGCTGTTTGTTTTTGTCCATCCGCGGACATAGCGATTGAAGTCCAATATCTATCGGAATTGACTATCGTATCGGTGCAGGCTGACCAAGAAACTCCATAGTCGGTAGAAACATATATTCTACCGTTGTTTTCTACGGCTGTCTGATAGTGTCCATTTGAAGATACTGCTACTTCTGACCACCATTTATCGGCTAGACTATCATAGGCAGTCCATGTTTCGCCCGAATTGGCTGAAACATGGATTTTACCATTCCTTTCTACGGCTGTCTGATATTGTCCGTCTGAAGATACTGCTACAGCTAACCAACTTTTAGTTGAACCTTTGGGCGCCCAAGTTTGGCCGGAGTCTGTTGAAAGATAAATTTGTCCGCTATACGGCGTTGCTGTCTGTATTGCTCCGCTTTGAGACATTGATATGTCGGTCCAGTCTGTAATTCCAACCGGTCCATAGCCTGTCCACGAAGCACCATAATTGGTAGAGACATAGATTTGGCTGGCCCAGCCTCCCACCACGGATTGAATATCTCCGTTTTGAGACATAGCTACTGATCTCCAGTTATGCGCACCATTTGATTGTCCTTCCCAATCAACGCCATAGTTATGGGAAGTATAAATCAAGCCATCGCCATCATAGTTTACGACTGTTTGTTCTTGACCGGTTGCCGACATAGCCACTCCTCGCCAGCTTTTATTGGTTTGCCGAGCTGTCCAAACATCTAGGTCTCCGCGTTGAAGCACTCTATTGGAGAGTGTTAAGGCGGTTGATTGCTTATTTAGATAGGCGTAATAACCGCTGGTTGAATTGGTAACTTTGAATTGATTGGACCCTCCTGAAATTTCCAAGAGATTAGCAGGACTGGCAGTACCGATGCCCACGTTGCCGGCAATATAACTAATATCCGATCCTGATTGAGTCCAAAGATCTGAACCGATACCGCTATCGGCCCAGGAAGTTTTACAGTCCCCGTTTATGCAAAGCCCGGCGGCGGCGTTGATTTGTCCGGCTGCTCCCGCTCCTTGGACATCTAGTTTGTAAGTGGGGTTGGTGGTTCCGATGCCGACGTAGCCGCTGGAATTGAAAACAATTTCTTCATTGCCTGATCCATTGACATTAAAGCCCAAGCGGTTGTTGTCCGTATCATAACTCAATGTATATTCGTCAGTGGTGCCGGATCCGATATGTAAAGTAGCGGGTCCCAAGTATAAGTCCCTGAAACGATGGGTGTCGTCACCCAAGTCAATCGTGTCATCGGTGGCCGGCAGAAGCGAAGTGTTGATGGCGACGGCGGCTAGGTTGGACAGGGCGGTGTCAGCCCCGGATGCCCCGGATGTTTCCCAGGTAGCTAAGCCGTTGGCATCGGAAGTCAGAACCTTATTCAAACCGGGTGTTCCTCCGGTAATTTTAATCTGGCCGTTTATCTCCAGGTTCGTGCCTGGAGCGGTGGTACCGATGCCGACGTATCCAGCAGAACTATCCAAAAACAACATCTCACTTCCTGAATTGGAATTATAGAATCTCAAATCGTAGTTGGCGCTGGAATAGAGATTGAGGTTGGTATTTTCACTGATTGTTCCTCCCAGTTTGAAAGTATCCGTATTTAGAGTCAATCCGGAACCTGCCAAGTAAGTCTGTCCCACTCCTCCCGCGCTCCAAGAATCAATGCAACTGCCGCCGATACAAAGACCGCTACTGGCGTTGACGTAGCCGCCTTGGACGTCTAGTTTGTAGCCGGGACTGGTGGTGCCGATACCGACGTTGCCGGAAGAATAGGAAATGTTGCTGCCGAAAGTTCCCCATTGGGAAGAAACTTTGTTATCCCAGTTGGTGATGTCGGTACTGTCTATGCCAAAAGCATCCGAAGCCGAAAAGACCGGATCGGTTTCCGCCGTGAGATAGGATTGCAAATCACTGATTTGGCTTTCAGTGATGGAGATACCGGTGGATTTGTCCCAAGCGGAAAAGATCGGATCGGTTTCGGCGTAGCTGGTCAGATAGCCAGCCGCTCCGTGGTTGCCCCAAGAGTAGGCGGTGTTGTAATTGAGATGATTGTAGGAAGACTCATGAGTAGAAACCGCAGTAGCAGCTGTGCCGGTAGTGTCATAGAGTCCGGCGTGACTCCCCCAAGAGTAGGCGGTGTTCCAATTGGTGGATGTGCCTCCGGTAGCGGTGATGACGCCGCTAACATGGAGTTTTGTTCCCGGGCTAGTGGTACCGACACCGACGTTGCCAAACGGAGAAAAAATAATATTTCCGGAAGTGGTGGTTTGTAAGGTTAGATCGGAAGAATCCCGGGAGATAGTGGTGACATAATCCAGCTGCGACTCGAGATTGAAAGTTGCGCCAGTCAGATCCAGGTCATTACCAGCGCTGTAGGCCACCCCGGAAGGTTCCGTATCGCAAACCAAACCGTCTAAGGTGGAATATGTACAAATTCTGGTGTCAGTCAAAGTCCCGGTTTTGACGGAAAAAGCGCTACCGACCAATTGAAGCAGTGATCCACTGGCGGTGTAGCTTGTCCCGGTAGAAGCGTCCAGCCAAATAGGCGCTCCGTTTTGAATAGTCAGCAATTGCCCATTTTCTCCGATGGTAATTTTGGAGAGAGCTCCACCGGAGGAATAGTAAAGCATATCGCCGGCGGTATAGGAAGATAGTCCCGTTCCGCCCTGAGTGAGAGCCAAAGATCCGCTAGTGTCCGTGCCTAAAGTTACTTTTTTGAGAGTGATTGTTTCTCCGGAAACAGTCAGGTATTTGGGACTGCCGCTGACAGACAAGGAAGCCGTGTCGCTAAGCCGGGGGTCGTTGCCTAAAACCAGTTGGTTATCCTCTTCCCCGGTGGGGAGAAGACCGATATCTATCTTTCCGCCCGTCCCGATGAGAGGGATGTCGCCGGCTTCCGTGCCCGCGACCGCTCCGTTGAGCGAAGAAGCGCTGATAGCGCTGATAGAAAAAGGACTGGCACTGATTTTTTTGCGGGGAACCATTTCTGAGTTTTCCCCGATTTTTATTCCTAAAAAATATTGGTTTTGGGTGAGGTTAAGATTGGACGGAAAAGAGGTTTGCGATCCAAGAGTG
>MFSF01000014.1 GCA_001784815.1 Candidatus Moranbacteria bacterium RIFOXYA12_FULL_44_15 | reverse complement strand
TGTTTAATTATTTTTCTACTTCTATTTTATCATTTTTTGATGTAAAAATACAGGGATGTTCTTCAGTGGTTTCCTTATCTCTCTTTATAATATAACACGATTTTCCCTAATCGACAAACTTAAAAGTTTCTAGAATCTTGTTCGCGTTCTCCGCGGTTTCTCCGCCGATTTTTATTTTGGCTACTTTTGTTTTTTCGGAATTTACCGCGTAATAACCGTCTTGGCCGCAAGCCGTTTCACCGGAATTGGGATTGGCGTATTTGGTTTCGTACGTCCCTATTTTCACGGCTGAATCTCCAAAAGAACAATTCTTCCTTTCTTTCTCGGAAAAATAACCGTCAAACCAAGCTTGCAAATCCGCCTTATCCTTATTGTCATAAACTCGGATCCTCCATACTTTTCCGTTTTGAGACACGGCGGTGAAGTTTCCTCCGTCAGTTACGGACGCGCCATCCGGATATTTGAATTCAAATTTATCTTTTTCGCTTTTATATGTTTTCCAGTCAGCTTTTTCGTCCGAAGCTTCTTCATTCTTGATGGCAGGATCGACATCGGAATTATTTTCCGCGGAATTCGCGTCAGGAGAAACATCCCCAACGCTATTTTGCATTTGAGAATTTTGCGCCTGAGCTTGAGTTTGTGTTTGTGCCTGAGCTTGAGATGAAACCAGGTTATTCCTAGCCCGGTTTGATTCCTCCGCCATTTGCCTTTCACTCAGTTTTTTTGCCAAATCGCTATTTTCTCCGCTCGCCAGCTCCTTCCAAAGCCACCAGCCAAAAAGAGGAATCAAAAGCAAAAGAAACAAGACAAAAAAAGCTTGCTTATCAATCTTCATATTTTTCCGATTTAAAAAAATTACTGTTTAAAACCGCGCGCTTTCCGACAATACCGTTTTTTTCTTGATCGACCGCGCTCCTCTTTCCTGCAAGTCTTTCGCTCTGTCAAAATCTTTGATGATCTGGCGCTGAAGGCATTCCGCCGCCATGTCCACCGATCCTTCAATCGATTCGGAAATCTCTTCGGCGCGATAGAGCTCATAGGGCGTTTTTATCATCACTTCCACTCGGAATTTCCCCTTTTTGTCCATCTTTATTTCTACCTCGTATTCCAAAGATTTTTTCAAGAACTTTTCCATCTTCTGGACCCTTTTCACGATATAGTCTTTGGTCCGATCGTCAATTTCCAGCCCATTATAATGCATCCGGAGATTAAGCGTTTTTTGCTCAGTCATATAGTTTTAATTTACTCAGGACTTACGCGTTTGCCTTGAATTCTGAATCAGTACCGTTTGCCATTAAGCTAATTCCAGTATATTCATCAAGATTTTAGCCTATAATTCAGTGACTTGTCCATAATTCTGCGGCAAACGCGCAAGTCCTATTATTTATATGAAAATTAACATTCGTAAAACATTCAGAATCCAACGCACTGCACTTCCTCTTTCAACTCTACTCCCAACTCGTCCCTGACTTTGGTCTTTATGAAGCTCGCCAACATCACCACGTCCTCGGCGGTCGCGCCGTCTAAATTTACTACAAAATTGCAATGCTTTTCGCTCACCATCGCCCCGCCGATTTTCTTCCCGCGCATCCCAACTTCCTCAATCAACCACCCGGCCGGAATTTTTCCATCACGGCACTCGCAACCGACATCGCGCTCGAATTTCTTAATCAAATCCGGATTATTGACTGTCGGATTTTGAAAAAAACTCCCCGCACTGAAACCACTCGGCAACTTTTCCGTCCGCTTCTTTATTATTTCTATAATTTTATTTTCAATTTCATCTTTGCCGCCTTTTTCCAATCTTAGCACAACCGACAAAATTATTAAATTGGGATTTTGTTTGAAAATAGAATCACGATAAGAAAATTCACAATCCTTATTTTTAATAACTCGCAGATATTGGGTCGGTTCAAGTCTCCAGACTTGAACCGCGCTGTTCTTAGGCGCGCTCCCCTCAGAACTGTTTCGGTTCAGGTCTGAGACCTGAACCGACTTCAAGATTTTATTTGAGATTTGGTTTTTGTCATTTGGAATTTGTTTGTATCTTGTATCTTGTATCTTGGTCATTTCCAACACTTTCACACTTTCAACAGTCTTACTCATATCCGATCCATACGCTCCCGCGTTCCCCCGCACCGCCCCGCCAATGCTGCCGGGTATACCGCTAGCCCATTCCATTCCAGTTAAACTATTTTCCCTGCAAAAATTTACCAAACTTGAAAGACTCTCGCCCGCCCAAGCATTTACTAAAAACTTTGAATTTTGAACTGTAACTTTTAACTTTTTATTTTTTACTTTTAACTTAACTGCCATTCCATCAAATCCCTCGTCACTTACCAAAATATTACTCCCCCCGCCCAGCACAAAAACGTTGAGATTGTTATCCCGCGCGTAATTCAATGCCTCCACCAGCGCCTCCTCATCGCTCACTTCGCAAAAATACTTCGCCGGCCCGCCGATCTTGAAAGTCGTATACGGCGCCAACGAGACATTTTCTCGAATTTTAAGGGCTTGCCCCCCACCAATTCTTTCTCGTAACTTTCCATTGGCAAAATCAAAGCCGTTAGGCGATTCCGTGCCATAATCTTTATGATTATTTAATTTTTTTTCGGAATTGGTGGGGGGTTGACTTTTCATTGATTTGGGTGTATAATAGTATATTGTACTTGGGCGCCGTTTTTAACACAAAACGGCTTGGGTAAGAGAACCATTTTACAAAAAAGGAGATACCATGGGTCTGGATCCAACAGGAACATACGTTGTTTCGACTATTTTTATGGCTGTGTCGTGTCTGGCGATTGTCGCAGGGTCCACTGTTTTATTACACGGACTTTCGACTTATGGATACCTCCTCTTTGTCGAACCCACTGACAAAGGCAAAGACAAAGGTATACGCAAAATACTTTTCAACAACACCATATTAGGACTTTTCCTATGCTGGGTTAGTCTATCCTTTTGGATAGCGAGATTTATGGTGTTGCTCTTTGCAGGCATGCACTAAATGCCTCCAGCTTCTTAACCCCGCCTCGCATCCAGCTCCCGCAGCCTCACGACTCGGGAGCTTTTTTATTTTCAAATAATTTTCTTCTTTATAACGTGTCATCCCGAGCGAAGTTTCGATGTAATCATCGGAACGCAGTCGAGGGATCTGACAGCGACAGACGCAAGATTTACTATTCACAATGACACCATCGATAATCGTTAGCAGATTCCTCGACTTCGCTACGCTCCGCTCGGAATGACAAAACATTCTTCAGTGTAATCATTCTAATCACGTGCGAATCAGTGGTTCAGACTTCCTCCCTTCTTCCCACAAAAACACCGCCACGGTCCAGGCTGTCACCATCAGCCAGTCTTTCCAGTCAATCGGACTCATTCCCAGATAATATTGTAAAACCGGCAGATACATAAATGATAGCAAAATACCGACGGAAATGAAAATCGACCCGATCAAATACTTGTTTTTGAAAAATCCCAACTTGAAGGGAGAGAGCCGTTCACTCCGGGATTGAAGAAGATTGGCCATCTGCGTCATCGAAAGAACGGCATAAGCCGCCGTAGTGGATTTGATATACAACAGAGAACCCGCCGCCATATCCTCGCCAAAACTCCAGCCGCCGCGCAGCATCGACCAGATGAAAGTAACCGCTGCCCCGGCAGCCATAAGAATTCCCAAATAGGCAATCCGCCGGAACCCCTGGAAACTCATCACGCCTTGTCCCGAGTTAACTCTTTTCCTGTTGGCTCCCGGCTCCTCCGGCTCCATACTCAAAGAAAACGAAGGAAACACGTCCGTCCCCAAATCAATCGCCAAAATTTGAACAGCCGAAATGGGCGCCGGAATTTGCAGAAGCACTCCGAAGATAACCGTGAACAGTTCTCCCGCGTTGGACGTGAAAACATAATGGACGAATTTTTTAAGGTTGGAAAAAACCGTCCGGCCTTGTTTCACTCCATCCACTATCGAAGAAAAATTATCATCCAAAAGAATCATATCCGAAGCTTCCTTGGATACGTCCGTACCAATGATTCCCATCGCCACCCCGATGTCGGCGCGCTTGAGCGCCGGCGCGTCGTTCACTCCATCGCCCGTCATTGCAATCACGCAGCCGTATTTTTTCAAAATATTGGCTATGCGCAATTTTTGCTCCGGCGCGATCCGCGCGAAAACGCACGCGCCGCTTTTGATTCTTTTATAAATTTCATTATCCTTCAATGTATCCAGAGTCTTCCCATTGATTACAAACTCGCTCTTATCTTCTGCGTTTCGCGTTACGAGATTCACGTTTTCCGCGATCGCCCGCGCCGTGATTTCATAATCCCCGGTTATCATAATGACTCCTATCCCCAACCCCCGGCATTCTTCTATGGCTTTTCGCACGTCTTGCCGCGGCGGGTCGATCATAGCCATCATTCCCACCCAAATCAAATTTTCTTCCGCTTCATCCTTGGACATCAAATGTCCAAGCTCCCGATACGCGAACGCCAAGACCCGCAAAGCCTCCTCTGACATCCGGTTATATGTTTTTCTGATTGTTTCCTTCTCTCCCGGAAAAAAAGGTCTGACCGTTCCGTCGCATCTTATGAACTTGCAAAGATCAACCATCACATCCGGCGAGCCTTTGACGTAGGAAATGTTTTTATCCCCCACCACTTTTTCATCTGCGAAGCTACCTGGTCGAAGACCGGATGAAAAAGTGGTGGGGGATGAATAAATCACACTCATTCGCATTCTTTCTGAAGAAAATGGATTTTCCGTGATTTTTGCATCTTTATAAGCTCCGGCGGATGGATATTTCTTTCCCGCCACGATAATCGCTCCCTCCGTCGGATCGCCTAAGATAGTATACACGCCATCTTTTTCCACCAGCTCCGCGTCGTTGCAGAGCGTTCCGATCTTGAAAAGCAATTCCAAATTCGCCATTTCCTTGGGATCGATCTTATTCCCCTCTTTCGTAAATTCTCCCTGAGGCGCGTAGCCCGTTCCGGAAATATCGATCGTCTCGTTATTGACTGTCACTTTGGTAACCGTCAATTCATTCTTGGTAATCGTTCCGGTCTTATCCGTGCAAATTATGGAAACAGCGCCCAGGGTTTCCACCGCGCTGAGCTTTTTCGCCAGCACGTTATTTTTCAAAAGTTTTCGCATTCCCAGCGACAGCGCCACCGAGATCGCCGCCGGCAAACCTTCCGGCACCACTGAAACGGAAAGCGCCAGCGCAAAAAGGAAATTCTGATAAAGCGACATTTTGAAATATTGCCCGGCGATAAACACGACCGCTCCGATAAAAACCGCCAGGATCGTTACGTTCCTTCCCAAACTTCGCATCTGGCGCTGAAGAGGAGTCGGTTCTTCCTTCACTTCCTGCGCAAGATTGGCGATCCGCCCCAATTCCGTATCCATTCCGGTAGCCGTCACGATAAAATTTGCTTCTCCCACTGAAACGGTTTCTCCCATAAAAACCATATTGTCGATATCAGCCAAAGCGACGCTACTTTCGGAAATGATTTTAGCCGATTTGAGTTCCGGCTTCGACTCGCCGGTAAAAATGAAACTGTTCACTTTGAAATCATAGCTTTCCAAAATATATCCGTCCGCGGGAACACTGTCTCCGGAAGAAACAAAAATAACATCGCCGGGAACAATAAACTTGGTGTCAATTTCTTTTTTCTCTCCTTCGCGGATAACTATGGCTTTGTCGGCCGTCAATTTTTTCAAACTGTCCAAAATCCGTTCGGCTTTAAATTCCTGCAAGAAGCCGATGAGGGCGTTTATAAAAACGATAATCAAAATTATCGTCACGTCGCGAAACTCGCCAAACATCGAAGCCAGTCCGGCCGCGACCAAAAGTATCCAGACCAGCGCGTCATTGAATTGACTCCCCGCCAGCTGCGCCCACTTCCAATCCTGCCTTTTTTGAATTTTATTTTGTCCGTACTCTTTGAGCCTATTCCCCGCCTCTTCCTCGCTTATCCCATCCCTGCCGGAACCATATTTATCAAAAATTTCCTCGGGAGTGAGATTGTACGTTCTATTTTTTGTTTCTAATTTATCCAAAATGTATTTTTATATATTCTTTCCTTGTTTCCTTCTCTCCCGTACCCGGGAGAGATGTCCCGATGTACTCGTCGGGACAGAGAGGGCGTATCGTCCAATTTTCGCAAATGCGCCCTCTCCCGATTATGGGCGAGGGGGTCAACAACATTAACATTAATCCTTTAATTTCTCCACCACTTCCCAGACATTTCCCGCGCCGATGGCGATGACCGCGTCCTCACCGCCGATTTTATCCTTCAAAAATTCCACCGCTTCGTCTATCGTCGGAATGTATTCAGCCTTATTATGAGAATATTTATTAATCAAATCAACCAAGTCCTTGGAGTGCACTCCTCCCTGCTGTTCGCGCGCCGAACCGTAAATGTCAAGCACTATCACCTTGTCGGCGTTGTCGAAACTTTGGGAAAATTCCGAAAGCAAAGCTTTGGTGCGGGTAAAAGTATGCGGATGAAACACCGCCCAAATGGTCTTATCCAGATAGAGTTCCCGCGCGCCTTGCAAAGTCGGTTTTATTTCATCCGGATGATGGCCGTAGTCGTCGATCAAAATCGCGCCGTTTCTTTCGCCAATATATTCGAACCGCCGGGAAGTTCCCTTAAAATTCTTCAGAGCCAGCCGAACTTTTTCCATATCAAGATTCAACTTATGGCACGCCGCCACAACCGCCGCCGCGTTGAGAACGTTATGTTTCCCAGCCAGCCTCACCTCGAATCTCCCCAGATCTTTATTTCCATAACTGATATTAAAAAACTGGGTCGGTTTGGAAATTTTGACATTGGAACTTGAAAATTCATTGAAAATTTCCGCCAAAGGCGGATCAGCCTTTGGCTGAGATAATTGAAAATTGAAAATTTTATAATCATTCTCCTCGCCAAAACCGTATTTCACCACCTCGCACTTGGCACAAGCAGCCACTTCCAAAGTATCCACACTGTCTCCCCACACGACCAAAAAACCGATTTTGGGAATCTTCCCGACAAACCGTTTGAAAACATTTTTATAATCATCGAAATTTTTGAAAAAATCCGGATGGTCGAAATCGCAGCTGGTCAGAATCGCCGCCTTGGAATCATAAAGATCCAGCTTGTTTTGATATTCATCCGTTTCCGCCACGAAAAATTCCCCTTCTCCCGTGAGCGCGTTTCCATTCCAATTGATAACTTTACTCCCGATTACAGCCGAAGGATCAACTCCGCATTCTTTTAAGGTGTTTGCCAACATAGCGGAAGTAGTCGTCTTGCCATGCGTTCCGCAAACAGCAATTCCGTATTTTTCGTTGAAAAGACCAGCCAGAATTTCAGGATAACTCATCATCGGCAATCCTTTTTCCTTGGCGTATTTGAATTCAACGTTATTATTCTCGTTGTAGGCGGTGGAATAAATTATCAAATCAACATCGCCCGGAATGTTGCTTTCTGAAAATTCTTCAAAAAACTTTATTCCCAGCCGCTCCAGAATAGAATCGGTAAAAAACTTTTCCGGCGTGTCCGAACCGGTAATCTCAGTCCCGCGGGAACGTAAAATCTCCACCACCGCAATCACGCCGGAACCCTTGATGCCGATAACGTAAGCTCTTTTTATTTTTTTTAAATTTTTTATCATGCCTTTTTTACATGCAAACTAACATTTATGGAAGATGAGAATCCTTTTGCTTGTCTTTAAAGTAATCTTTAAGAGAATCCTTCTTATTTTTTCTTAAATCTACTAAGTCAACATAATTCACAATATCTTCTTGCGCTGGATCTGTTAAATCCAATTCGTAGTAATCACGCATAAACGCAACTGCGGCTGAAACGCCAGGATTGTGACCGCCAAACCCTTCATGCTTCATTTTACTAACATCTTTTTTAGCATATTCAATATGCGATTTGACTATCTCCTTAAGTCTCATCTTTTCTATATTACTCAGCTCTATTTTTAACCATTCAAAAACTTTTTTAAGTGCAGTTTTGAATTCTTCATCAAAACTATAGATCTCTTGACTATTTCCATTATCTATTTTTTCAAATTTTTCCATATTTTTTGCTTTAATTCGCTTGCAAATTCGTGGCTATTCGCGAGCAATCATTCCCAATATCCCTTCCACAATCTTTTCCGCCGCGTCGGGATGATAGAACGCCCGGATATTGGTTGACAACTTGTTTCTCAACTGTTCATCTTCCATGATTTCAGTTATTTTGTCAAACAAAAATATCTCGCCTAAGTTTTCTTCCTCCAAAACGAGGCAGCCGCCCCGCTTGGCGACGGAATAGGCGTTCATTTTCTGATGGTTGTTGGCGGAATTTTCCAACGGAATAAGGATAGCCGGTTTTCCCGCCGCGGCAATTTCTGAAATAGTGGTGGCGCTGGCGCGACTGACAACCAAATCGGAAGCCGCCAAAATATCCTTAAGTTCATCACCATAAAGAGCCAAAGGAAAATATCCGCCATACCCGGCCTTTATGCCCAATTCTCCGGCTTTGCGGCAAACATCGTCAAAATTTTTCTTCCCGGTCTGGTGGATCACTTGGTATTTTTTGAGAAGCTCCGGCAAAATCTCCACGATTTTGCTGTTTATAATCCTGGCTCCCTGCGACCCTCCCACCACAAAAATGGTTTTTCTTGATTCGATCAAATTATATTCCCGCCGAGCTTTTTCCGCGTCCCCCTGAGCGATATCAGTGCGCACCGGATTGCCAGTCAAAACTACTTGTGACGAGGGGAAATATTTTTCCGCTTCCGGATAAGACACCGCTACCCGCTCGGCAAATTTGGAAAGCATTGAGTTGGCCAGCCCCGGATTGGAATCCGACTCATGGATCAAAACCGGAATGCGATATGCCCAAGCCGCCAGCACCACCGGCACCGAACCATGTCCGCCTTTCCCGAAAACAGCGTCCGGCATATAAACCAGAAGCCAAAACAGCGACTGGATTATCCCGACGGGAACTTTGAAAGCATCCAGAAAGTTAAGCGGGGAAAAATATCTTCTCACTTTTCCGCTCCAAATGCTTTTTACCGGAATGCCGGCTTGGCGCATAAAGTTTTCCGCCATCTCGCCTCCTTGCCCCATAAAAATGAATTCCGCGTCCGGCGTCTTCTCTTTGATTTTTTGGGCGACGGTTATCAGCGGCACAATATGCCCGCCCGTCCCGCCGCCAGTGAGGACTATTCTCATAATTTTATTTTAAATTAATCGCTTAAACTTAAATAATAAAGGCATAAAGATATGAGAGACAACTAAAATCCCAATTTCAAAGCCCAAATATCAAACAAAATCCCAAGTCGAAATGTCAAATTCTTGGAATTTTGGATTTTGAGCTTTATTTGAAATTTGGATTTTGACATTTGGATTTTAACAATATTGAATTTTGCTTGTGCCTCCTATTTTAGCCGTTAGCTAAAGCTCCCTGGCATATTTTGATATGTTAAGCAGTATCCCCACTCCCGCCATTAGGAATATGATCGAAGTTCCGCCGTAGCTGATGAACGGCAAGGGAATGCCCGTGAGCGGAATGAGGCCGGAGATAGCCGCCATATTTATGAAAGCTTGGAAAATTATCCACGCCGTGATGCCAGCCGCCAAAAATTCCGAGAATTTGTCCGGCGCGTTTTGGGCGATCCGAAAACCGCGCAGAGCCAAAAACACGAAAATTGAGATTAGGATAACGCACCCAATCAGTCCCAGCTCTTCTCCTATTATGGCAAATATGGAATCGCCCACCGGTTCCGGCAAATAATTGAATTTTTGCAAGCTGTGTCCAAGACCCACTCCGAAAATTCCGCCCGAACCGATAGCCAGAAGCGCCTGGTTGATTTGGTAGCCGATTCCGCGCGGGTCAAGCTCCGGATGAAGGAAGACTAAAAATCTGTCCATCCGATACGACTCCGTCTTGATCAGAATCCAGAGGGCGGCAAGACCCGTCCCTCCCATAAGCGCCATATGGGAAATCCTCGCGCCAGAAACAAAAAAAACCGACATCGAAATCAAGATTATCACTCCCAGCGTTCCCATATCCGGTTGTTTTATGAGCAAAAAACTGACCAACCCCACAATCACGGTGAACGGCACCAGTCCTTCGTAAAAATCTTTCACTCTCTCCGAACGGCTTTCCAACCAGGCCGCCAGATAAACGACAATGGAAAGCTTGAGCATTTCCGAGGGCTGAAAAGAAAACGAGCCCAGTCGGAGCCAGCGGCTGGCTCCGTAGATTTTCGAGCCGAACGCCGGGACGAAAACCAATATTAGAAATATAATACTAACCGCGAAAAAAGGAAAGGAGACCTTTTTCCAAAAGTTGTAATTAATCTTTTGCGTTATAAAAAGGACAACCAGTCCGGGAAGGACTCCGTAAAACAGCTGGTGTTTGAAAAAATAATACGGGTCGCCAAAACGCGTCCTGGAATAGGCGATTCCAGCCGACGCGATCATCGCCAAACCAAAAAGCAGTAATGCAAATAGAGAATAAAGGAGTTTATTATCAATTGAATTTATTTTATTCATCTTGCAAACTCACCTGTATCTGATTATCTTAAATTCCAAATCACAAGCACCAAATTCCAAATAAATTACAACTTCCGAAATTCAAAATTCGAAACGTTTTGTAATTTATCTGCTTCTTGTATTCTATCTTTCGAAGTTCCAATTATTTTTTCAAGCTCGAGTTTTTCTCTCTCCATTTTTTAATTTCCCCATGATTTCCGCTTAATAAAATTTCCGGCACTTTATATCCCATAAATTCTTCCGGCTTGGTGTATTGAGGGTGTTCCAAATATCCCTCCTCGCTATGGGATTCATACTCCGCGCTCTCAGTGTTTCCCAAAACTCCCGGCAACAATCGGGTTGTGGAATCAACAAGCGCCATCGCCGGAATTTCTCCGCCGGTAAGAACATAATCGCCAATGGAAATTTCTTCATCCGCGATATACTCCGCCACCCGCTCATCCACCCCTTCGTACCGACCGCAAATCAAAATCAAATTATCATATCCCGAAAGCCTCCTCGCGTCCTCCTGCGTATATTTTTTCCCCTTGGCGGAAAATAAAATAATCCGCGAGCGTAGCGAGCTCCTTAATTTTGATTTTTGATTTTTGATTTTTGCATTCGCCACGGACTCTATTGCCTGAACACATTCATATATAGGCTGTATTTTCATTACCATGCCAGGTCCACCTCCGTATGGCGTATCATCCACTTTTTTATGCTTGTCGGTCGTGTAATCGCGCAAATTATGGACATTGATTTCCACCAAATCCGCTTTCCGCGCGCGCGAAACAATCGACTCGCCGAAATACGAATCGAAAATACCCGGAAAAATTGTAATAATATCAAACTTCATACAATATAATGATAGCACAATAAAATCCAACTAAAAAGACCCTTCGCGGGTCTTTTTAGGTATATACCTAAGCTATACAAATTTCCTAAACATTGATATCGCCGACAACTTCGTCAATGCTCTTTCTTTCTTCTCTCGGCTTTCGATCCGATCCTTCCGGTTCGTTAATTTTGAGGTTTACCCGGGCATTGTTGCGCGCTCCGATAACTCGAAGAAGAGTTCGAAGAGCCTTGGCTGTCGCGCCTTCGCGGCCAATAATCATTCCCATATCTTCCGAATGAACATCCAGCGTTATGAGAACTCCCATTTCGTCAATTTTCCGTTCAACTTTCACGTCATCCGGATGGCTGACAATTTGCTTGACGACATACGCCACAAATTCCTGGTCTGTTGCTTGTTGCTCCATTTTTGTGATTCTAGAATTAAGAATTACTTCCTATCCGTTTTCTGACGGATATGCTTTACGAAAGCGGGGATCCGCGGGATATCGACCGTTTTCTCCGGGGAAAAATTTCCCTGCTTCTTTCCATATTATACTAAATTGTTTCTTTCCTGTCAATTCGCGATGTTAAGTTTCGCCAAAAATTCTTCCAACTCTTTTCCTTGTATCTTCCTATGCGCTCCCGGCCGCAAATCCCCCAATTTGATATTCATAATTCTCACCCGCTTGAGATCTCTGACAGCGTACCCCAGAATTGTGCACATCCGCCGGATTTGCCTTCTTTTGCCTTCAGTTAAGACAATGGAAAAATCATATTCGTTCATTTTCTTAACCCGGCATTCTCTGGTTTGATAACCGTCGTCCAGTTTTACCCCTCTGCCCATTTTCCCGATAAAACTCACGCTGATAGGTTTGTCCACTCTCACGATATATTCCTTTTCGTGATCGCGTTCGGGGTTCAAAATCCCGTCGGTTATGCGTCCGTCATTGGTCAAAATAATCAGCCCCCAAGAATCCTTGTCCAGCCTTCCTACCGGAAACACTTTTTGGTCATATTTGAAAATATCGCCGATGCTCTTTTCTTCTCCCTGCGGGCTGTGCGTAATTATGCCGGGCGGTTTGTTGTACGCCAGATAAACCCGCTTCTTAGCGTTTCTTTTATTCTCTTTCGCGATTTCCACCAAATCATCCTTTTCCACTTTGTCGCCCAAAACCGCCGCCCGCCCGTTGATTTTCACCCTTCCCGACGCCACAATCTCGTCGGCTTCGCGCCGCGTTGAAATGTGGCGCATCGCCAGATATTTGTTTATCCTCATCGGATAAGTCGGATTTCTTTCTATTGTCATTTTATTCAGTGGTCTTTCCTTCAAACTCATCCGTCTTGTCCGCCATGGCGTCCTCTTTGCTAGCGTGAATAACGCCGTCTTTGTGCTCCGGCGGGCTGTAGATTGTATAGAGTTTTAACATTTCCGTTTCGGAAGTGTTGATGAAATTATGTTTCATTCCGGCTGGAACAATGATAGCCGTACCGTCTTCAATCATATGCTCAACGTCGTCCAAAACAGCTTTGCCCATTCCCGCCTCAATGCGCAAAAATTGGTCCAGCGTATGCGTTTCTTCCCCGATCTCTTCACCCGGCTTCAAAGCCATCAGCACCAACTGGCTGTTTTTCGCCGTATAAAGCACTTGGCGAAAGTTTTCGTTTGCCAAAGTCAATTTTTCAATATTGTCCACGTAGCCTTTCATATAGTTTGGTATTCGTATGTGCGCGTTCGTGGCGCGCTATTCGCATACTTTTTTTATTAATTATTACTGAGGCTTCCCCGTCTCGCTTATTATTATACCCAACCGGGCGTTTTATTTCAAAACGATGCTCTTCACCTAACTTTCAACTTTTTTACTTTGGCCTTTTGACTATTTTTTCCATCCCCTCCGGCATGTATTTTTTCAAAACTTCCGGAATGAGGACCGAACCGTCGGATTGTTGGTAGTTTTCTAGAATCGCGATAAGAATCCGTCCAATAGCAAAAGCAGTGGCATCATTGGTGTGTAAAAGTCTTTTCTCGCCTTTTTTATTTTTATAAAAAGAATTTATTCCCCGCATCTGATAGTCAGTCATATAATCAGAAGTGTGCGTCTCACGATATTTATTTTGTCCAGGCAGAAAACATTCAATATCAAATTGATCGTAATCCGGTCTTCCGGTGTCTCCAGTACAAACATGAACCACCTGATAGGGAATTTTCAATGCCCGCACCAAATATTCCTGAATTCCCACTATAAATTTTTGTTCATCTGCGCCAGTTTCAGCATCAGTAAAAGATTCCATTTCCAATTTATCAAATTGATGAACCCGCAAAATTCCCTTCATATCTTTTCCATAAGTCCCCGCTTCTCTTCTGAAAGCGGTTGAATATCCAATGTATCTTAGCGGCAAACTTTCCCCATCAACAACTTCATTCATATGATAAGGAGCTAGGGTGTGTTCGGCCGAAGCAACCAGATTTAAATTGTCTTCTTCAAATCTGTACGTCTGTTCTCCAAAAACCCTATGGATACTATTTTGCACTTCATGCTTTATCATGACGGGAGGAAGTATTGACACAAACGGCTTAGCAGAAACTTTTGCACCTGTTTCTTTAATAATTTCTTTTAATATTTTTTCTTGTGACAAAGTCTCAAAAGTAAAATTAATAATTGCGAACTGCAACCAAACAGCTTCATTTTTCAGATAATAAAATCTTGAACCAGAAACCTCGGTAGCTTTTTTAATATCAATAAGATCCAAATCTTCCCCCAACCGAACGTGATCCTTAACTTCAAAATCAAACTTCGGGATATCTCCCCAACTTTTAATAACCCTATTTTCACTATCGTCTTTTCCTATCGGCATATCCGGATGAGTAACGTTCGGGACTTGCATCAATAAAGTCTTATATTCTTTTTCCACTTCCTCCGTCTCCGGCTTAGTCTGTTCCAACTTGTCTTTCACCGCTTTCCCTTGTTCAATCAAGGCTTTCCGCTCATCGTCTTTGGACAATTGTATCAGCTCATTCAGCTTGTTTTTTTCCGCGTTCAAGGCTTCAACGTATTGCAACAGGCTTTTTCGTTTTTCGTCCAATTGCAAAAGCCTGTCCACGTCGCATTTGATGCTGCGCGATTCGCAATTTTTTTTCACCGCTTCCGCGTTCTCGCGGATGTATTTGATGTCTAGCATATGAATTAGTCCCTTCAATATCTTTCTCTCCCTTTGGGAGAGATGTCCCGATGTACTCATCGGGACAGAGAGGGCGCAGTTGAATGATTAATGTTAAATTGTTTGAAAAATTCAAAAGTATTCCCCGCGAGGGGATAAATTCCGGCTTGAGATAAAAAACATATTTGCAACCATCATTTTCCCTTAAAGTTCACGTCAGCCCCATAGCTTTCGCCAAACCTTCATAAGAAATCTTAAATTTCTCATACTCCGCTTCTCCTTTTTCCTCTCCAAAAGCGACTCGATAGGTCTTTTCAACTTTTATCAACATATTTTCTTCATTAGCCTTTCTTGTCGCGCTTCCCTTCTCCGCCATTTCAACCATTTCCGCAAATTGATTTATTTCTCGCACGACACTATCAAGTTTTTTTATTTTATCTTCAAATTCAGTTCTATTTTCCAGATATTCGAGATCTCTATCTCTGTATTTCTCCGAGAAAGTCAAAATTGGCTCAAATGGCTGACCCATTATCAACCGATTAAGTTTAGTGAATTCGGAAGTAAAATAATCTCCTTCCAATTCCTTCTCGGCCTTTCCTCTTTGTTTTTTTTCCCACTCCGCTCTAAAGTCCCTGCCTTCTCCCATGTTTTTGTCTTTTTTTAGTTATTTAAATCGCTGAAGAATGTTATTTTCGAGGTTTATCCTGTTTGAGCGGGCC
>MFSF01000013.1 GCA_001784815.1 Candidatus Moranbacteria bacterium RIFOXYA12_FULL_44_15 | reverse complement strand
TGAGCAGTCCTTTGAGTGCCGGCATCAAACTTTTAAGTTTTTCTTTCTTCTCTTCCAATATTCGCTCTAGGTTTTCCGGGTCTTCCGCCAAAAAAAACCTTTTTTTGCCTTTTTTAGTCTGCGATAACAGGCCTTTTTTTTCGAGTTCGATAAGGACGTCATAGACCGTTGTCCGCAGTATGCCCGTCTTTTTGGCCAAATTTATGGCCGAACTGGCCCCCAATTCCAACATGGCCAGGTAGATTACGGCTTGCTTTTCGTTGAGTCCGAATTGGGTGAGTTGATCGGAAAGGTTCATGGGATGTTTACTTAGTCATCGAAAAAAAGTTAGATTAAGCCGCTTAAAAATTTATCTACACTCATCAGGCGTATGTTGTCATGAAGAAGATCAATTTCTTTTTCGGTTGTCATTTGGTAGCAAAAAGGAATTTTCAGTTTCTCTCTGAAATATTTTAAGCTTTTGGAAACTTTATGATTGGCGTTTTTCACTTCAACCGCCATCCAGGGTTTTTTATCGATAGTTACCAAAAAGTCGACTTCTCTTTGCTCTATGTCTCGCAAATAGAATAATTCCGCCTTATGTCCCTTGGCATCATAGAGATAATGGCAAAGTTTTAGCAGGTGCGATCCAACCATATTTTCCAACTTTGCGCCTTCATTCGGAACCTGCGACCAGTCCCAAAGATATAATTTCGACTCCTTTTTCAGGGAACGAATTGTTTTGGCTGTATAGGGGTAAATTCTATAGTGGTAGTAAAAACGTTCGAGAACATCTATCCATAATTTTACCGTTCCGTAGGCAACTTCCAAATCTTCACGCAAGGAGTTAAGCGACAGCAACGATCCGACACGCGCAGGAAGTTCATTGATTAATACCTGAAGAAGGGATAGGTTTTTGACATTTTCAATGTCCCGGATATCTTCCTTAACAATCCGTTCGACTCTCTGATTGTGCCAGCGTCTCCAGACCTCCTTGTCTTCCTTGAGAAATGATTCCGGAAATCCTCCGAAAGAAAGAAGTTTCTGGAAGTTTGAAAAAGATTCTTTATTTTCTTTGAAATTCGGTTCGGAAAAAGGTTCAAGGTTGGCAACTTCAGGAAAAAGCAATTCGGCCAGAGAAAAAGGATGAAGACGGAAATAATAATATCTCCCCACCATTGAATCTCCTCCTTTTTTGTATAAATCCAGGCGGGCGCTGCCGGTTACGATTATCGAGAATCGTTCTTTATATTTGTCAAATTGTCCTTTGATGTAGTTTTTCCATTTGTGATATTTGTGAATTTCGTCAAAAATAATGAGTTTGGCTTCGCGATCAAAACTGGAAGACAGAATAGTTTTTTTATCTTCGGGGCTGTCCCAGTTCAAATAAACGAAGGGTGAAAATTTTTCTTCGCCTATAAGTCGGGAAAGGGTAGTTTTTCCTACTTGCCGGGGACCGCCAACAAAAACCATCTTATCTTTTAGGTCTTGTTCAATTTTGATTTGCAGGTAGCGTTTTTTTAGCATAAAGGTTGCTTAATGATTATACCCACAGTTTACACCCAACTGAAAACTTTTGTCAAGAAGTTTTCAGTTAGATGAAAAGTGTCGGGGAGTATTTTTATACAAGGCTGGGACGTGATATGTATTTGTCGAAAAAATAAGTCAACATTTCCAGTATAGCAGATAAGCCATAAAATGTCAACATTTAGGCAAAAACGGCTTATTTGCGTTTTGTTAATTATGCAAAGAGTCTAACTAAATTGACATTTATCGTATTATCTGCTACAATACACCGTTACGATGGAAAACGCAGAAGAACACAGAAGCGGCGATAAATTCAGAATCCTTATACATAGAAAAATATTGTAGAGACGCGGTAAGCTCGCTTCTGGAGAGGAAAGTCCGGGAAAGGTTCTTTGAAAATTGAATAAAAAAAGCCCGCCGATTAGGCGGGATCAACCGAGACAAAATGAAAGTTAAAGATACTTGCCGATGTCTTTTCGTTCTATTCCAGCCGATTTCAAGATCGCTTGGAGCGTGCCTTTGGGCAAATCTTTCGCATGGTAAGGGACAACAGCTCTTTTTCCGTCGGCATCGCGATAAAGAATGGAGTGGCTTCCGGTGGAATGATCAATTTCAAACCCCGCTTTTAGCAGGATTTTGAGAAGTTGCTTGGATTTGAGAACTGGAAGCTTAGGCACAGGCAAGTTTGTTTTCCGGAAGACGAATCAAACTGATAAAAGTTTCTTCATCTGACGGAATTGTTTCTTTATGTTTTTCCAGGGAACAAATATAGCCGCGAATGGCGTCAGTTGCCATTTTCTTGGCTTCTTTCAGATCGCGGCCGTAAGTCACGCAACCGGGAAGCGCCGGAACAACGACAGTAAAACCGCCCTCCCGTTCAGGACGAAAAATAACGTTGAATTGGTGTCTTTTTTCCATAGTAAGTATTACCTGTCAGTATCTTAATAATTTCAATATAACAGAGATAAAGCCCGCGGTCAATCGCGTTAGCTTTTATTTTGTCTCGGTTGAACCGCGCTCGAGTCCGGAGAAATGTTCTCTGGATAGCCATTCGGGAGCGCGGAAAGATTAACTCTTTTTTCGCCGCAAGGCGGGAAGGAGAAAGAGATGGAAAAAGAAATACATAAAATGTGGGAAGATACAATTGTGGACGCAATTGAGTTTTATAATAGGCGTCCAAAATACATCCGGGATTTCCCGGAGTTTCCCCTTCGTGAGAAGGGGGATAAATTCATCCCCCTGGGAGTTTTCAGGGGGGGTGATGACTGTGGGGTGGCTTTTGCCTCTCCGCTGGCCGTCCTACCCGGTAGAAGGTAGGGCGGCGCCTGGTAACCCAGCCGCTCCTCTGCTTTGCCGTCTCAATTGGGACGGCAAAGAAAAAAAATGGTATTTTGTCGACTTTTTTCTCATCGAGAAAAAAGTCGTAAAGTGCCCGGAGTCGTTTGAAAAGTTATTCAAATGATTCCAAGCTCGCCAGCGGCCCAAATAGCTGGCAAACCACGAACCCGAGGCGCGCGGTCTTACCACAAGACTGCCGCCTCTTTTTATTTGTGATTATCTGCAGTAGAATATAAGGGCAAACACGAAAGGCAACATGTTTATGGAAAATGGCGGGAAGTTTATTTTCGACATTCCCAACAGAGAAAAAGGAGGTTACAAGAAAATGGTGGACGGGTACGCGGAGGAGATGGAAAAACACGGGATTCATAATTTCCGCCGTGGTTCGTTTATGATTCGCCGGACGGAACGCATTTCGCCACCCGCTACGCCTATTCCGCGGAAGACATCGAGGAACTGGCGCGCCTCACCGGATTCAGGATCGCCAAAGTCGAAAAACGGGAGCTGGAAACCGGACAGGGCGATGAGAATTTGTATTATGTTTTGGAAAATTTATGAAATCTCTCAAAGATCTTCTCAATAAGAAAAAGACGATCGGGCCGCTGAATTTGGATGATCAGACGGTCTTTTATGTTTTTCGCAAAGTCATCAAAGAAGAATTCGGCAATGTCGGCGCGGGAAAACTGGCGGCGGATTTTTTCAAAAATAAAACGCTCTTTGTAAAGAGCGAAAGCAGTGTTTGGCTGAATGAGCTTTGGACGAACCGGGGGAAGGTTATGAAGAAGATGAATGGGGAGCTGGGAGAAGACGCGGTGAGGAATATAAAAACGAAGTAGAATTATTGCGACACGAACCAAGCTAGAAATATTACAGCTCCTAGCAACAGCCTGTACCAGAAGAAAATTTTGTAACTGACTTTTTCGATAAACTTCAACATCCAGGCGATGGCGGCGTAGCCGGAGAGGGCGGCGGTGACGATAGCGGCAATTTCATAAAAACCGACGCCGGAAGAAATAAAATCAGGGAATTTTAAAGCTGTCGCGCCGAAAATGATAGGTGCGCTCATAAGAAAAGAAAAACGGGCGGCGCTGACACGGTCAAGCCCCAGAAATAGCCCGGCGGTAATGGTGGAGCCGGCTCGCGATACCCCCGGAATAATAGCTAACGCCTGAGAGGCGCCGATAATGACGGCGTCTTTTATATGTATATCATTTATATTTCTCGTATGCTGAGCATATTTATCAGCTAAAAATAATACCAGCCCGACAACGCTTAATGTTCCGGCAATCAGCAAGGGATTTCGGAAAACTGTTTCCGCGTAACCTTCCAAAAAATATCCGAAACATGCGCCGGGAATAGTGGCGATGGCGATAAGAAGCAGAAGATTCTTTTGATATTTAGTATCTGAATTTTTAATTTTTAATTTCAAATTAAAAATTATTTCAAGCCAGTCTTTTCGGAAATACAAAACGACGGCGATTAAAGTTCCCGTATGCAAAGCCACGTCAAAGCTCAAGCCCGGATCGGGGAATCCGAAAAGCCAGGGGGCGATGATTAGATGACCCGAAGAGGAAATGGGCAAAAATTCACCCAAACCTTGAATGAGGCCGAGAATGATAGCTTGGAATAAAGTCATATAGTCGTGAAACGTGAAGCATGAAACAAGGGAAAGCCTAGGGTATGTTGGTGTGGATTTTAATGGACTCTGAAGCGCCGTTTCCGGATTCGTCCTTGACGCCGACTTCTATTTCAATCGTAGACGATTTCTTCGAGTCCGGAATGGAGTAGGAATAGCTGATATCCGAATCGGAAGTCTCTTTTACTTTGTCGCCGTCAATCATCAATTCAACATTATCGATGCCATAGTCAGCGGAAACCTCGGCTTTTATGGTGAATGGAGAAGAAGTTATTGTGTCGCCGTCGGAAGGATCTTTAATACTGACTGAAATGTCGGCATCTCCGAAATCTTCAGTCTCGCATTTCTTGGTTGGCGCGTCATTGCCCTTATAATCCTTGTTGTCTTCCACCCACTTTTCAACGGCTTTCTCCCAGTTTTTGAACTGAGGATCTCTTCCCGGATCTTTGGGAACCTCTCCGCGCGGATCTTCCTTGTTGACGTAATAAAGAATGGTGTGGGCGCTGGTGAATTTTTTCTTTTCCACTTCGTCTTCCGGGCAAGCGTCGGTAGCCAGGCAATATTTGTCTTTTTTTCCCGGAATTTTACAAACCTTGATTTCTTCTTTCACCTCGAAGTCTCCTTTTAGAATAGATTTCTCAATGCTTTTATCTTCCTCATATTTCGGAAATTCTTCAATGGCGTAATTTTTGACGGCTTGCTCCATAAAGCTTCTCCAAATAGGCGCGGCGACATAGGAACCGTCGGCTCCTTCAGCCATAATCGAGTTATCGTTGTTTCCCGCCCATACTCCCACGGCTAGAGAAGGGGTGTATCCCATTGTCCAACCATCCCGCCATTCATTAGTGGTACCGGTTTTGGCGGCCACCGGACGGCTATCGAAACGCAGGGGGTTGTTTTCGCCAAATACCGGCGCGCGAAGCGAATTGGTGGAAAGGATATGGTCAACCATGGCCACGTATTTTTCTTCAATCACTCGGTCACCCTCCTTGTTTTCGTATTTTTCCAAAATTTCTCCCTTGCTGTTTTCTACCCGGAGGATAGCGGTTTTTTCGCGCCGGATTCCCCCGGTGGCAAAGGTGGAAAAAGCATTGACGTGATCCAATAGTTTCACTTCTCCTCCGCCCAGTACCAAAGAAAGGCCGTAGCGGTCCGGCTGGTTAAGCGTGGTGATGCCCATTTTTTTGGCGGTCTCGATGGATTCTTGGACGCCGGCTAAATACAGTGTTTTTACGGCCGGGACGTTGAGGGAACGCGCCAGCGCGTCTTTCATTTTAAGCGGACCGCTATTTTTTCCGTCGTAGTTCTTGGGATTGTACTCTTTCCCATCGTCGGTGGAAAAATTAGTGTCTACGTCCCAAATCAAAGTTTCCGGCGTATAGCCTTTGGAAAAAGCGGTGAGATAAACATAGGGCTTAAAAGATGATCCCGGCTGGCGGTCGCGAATGGCGACGTTGACTTGGCCGTCAATTTTGGTGTCAAAATAATCCTTGGATCCGACCATGGCGAGGACTTGTCCGGTTTTAGGATCCATGGCGACGAGCGCCGCGTTCTCGGCTTTGTATTTAGTCGTATTTTTTTCGGCTCCTTCTTTGACCGCGCGCTCCGCTATTTGTTGCTTATCCCAGTCCAGGGTGGTGTAAACTTTCAAGCCGCCCTGTTCCACTTCGTCTTCGCCGTATTTCTTTTCCAAGTATTCTTTGACGTACATCACGAAATGGGGAGCGTTGATGTTTTCCCGGTGAGGAGATAGGCGCGAGAAAATATCCACCGCCTTGGCTTCGTTGGCTTGCTCTTTGGTTACATATCCCAGCTCCGCCATGCGCTCTAGGGCGTATTCCTGGCGGGCTTTCAAAAGTTCCGGATTGGATCCGTAAGGAGAATAGCGCGACGGCGCCTGGGGAAGCGAGGCCAATAGTGCTGATTCGGAAAGGTCCAATTCTTTTGAGTGTTTGCCGAAAAAGGTTTGGGCGGCCGCCTCGATGCCGTAAGCGTTGGAGCCATAAGGAATGGCGTTGAGATACATTTCCAAAATTTCGTCTTTTTCGAATTTCTGTTCCAGCTCAATGGCCAGAATCACTTCTTTGATTTTTCGGGTGAAAGTTTTCTCGCTGGTTAGCATGGAATGCTTGATGAGTTGCTGGGTGATGGTGGAGCCGCCCTGAGCTTTGCCGCCCAGCGCCACGTCTTTGAAAACCGCCCGGACGATGGAGCTTAGTTTTATTCCCTGATGGGAATAAAACTCATTGTCTTCCAGGGAGATGGTAGCGAAGCGGATGGCTTCGGGCATTTCAGAGTAGGGAACTTGCGTCCTTTTCTCTTCGCCGTGGATTTCATAAAGCAGATGCTCTCCGCTGTGGTCGTATATTTTGGTGGATTCCACTACGAAGCGGTTATTGAGGCTTTTGGGGCTGGGCAAGTCTTTGGCGAACCAGGCGAAAACTCCCGCCATCGCCAAAAAACCGCCGATGGCGCCGAAAAAAACCGTTTTTTTGATCAGCTTCCAATTGAAATTCAGCTTGAATTTTTTGGAAAGAGATTCCCGATTTTGAGGGTTGAATATTTTTTGCATAATTTTTTTTAAATTACTTCAAAGTGGACTGTATCATAGTACGAAAAGGGGGAATTTTCAAGGTAAGGAGCTATCTCCTGTTTTTGTGGTATTTTTTTATGGCGTAAGCAATGATTGCTTCTGCCGGGTTTACTCCGGTTACCTCTTTGAATTTTTGCCATTGCGGGGCGGAGTTTATTTCCAGGACATAAAGCTTTTTTTTATGCTTAATTATATCAACGCCAGCCACTTCGTAGTTCATTGCCTTGGTAGCCTTGAGGGCTAGTTCTTTTAATTCTTGCGTGAGGAGTATTTTTTCCGCTTTTGCGCCGAGGGAGGCATTGGATCGAAAATCTCCCGGGATTATGTATCTCTTCATAGCGCCTAAAGCTTTATTTCCTACGACGAAAATCTGATATCGCCGTCTATTTCAAAAAATTCTTGAACAAGATAATCCTGGTTATTCTTGGAAAAAAAATCCAGATAATCTTTTTGATTTTTAATTTTCTCTATCCCTTGTCCCTTCTGTCCGTAGATAGGTTTTACGATGACGGGGAAATTGATTTTCTTAAGCAGCGCCTTATAGGCGGAATGACTAACTGCCTGATATGTTTTCGGGTGGCTTATTTTGTTTTCTATCATCGTGCTTGATTCATATGCTTTGCTGGAAATAAATCTTTTTCCGATTGTTTCGTCGACTACCGTCTTTTTATTTTTTAGCAAAGCCTGGGCTAAGATTTGGGCGAAAATAAGGTTTTTGTTATAACCGCGAAAAAGAAAAATGTCAAAATCGTAAACATTTTTGTTTTTCCATAATGGCTTTTTCTCTCCCTTTTTAAACTCAAAGATTATGTCGCCAAGTCTGGCTAAATATGGGATGTGTCCGGCCTTTTTTATTTGTTGAATCAGGTCATCTGTATTTTCAGTGTTCGGTCCTATGATAAGGAATTTTAGTTTACTCATTCTCTTTTTGCAGTTCCAAGATAAAGTTTATTATTTCCTTTATAACGTTTCTGGTCTGTCCATGTGTAGGATTGTAATGGATATAAAGGTCGGGTTTGCCGTTGATTTCAATAATATTGAAATTCTGCCCTATAGTATTTTTTGAAATGTCATCACACATGATATCAATCCCGGAAAGGTATTTGCCAAGTATTCTGGTAGCTTTCACGCAGACCTTCTTGATGTCCTCGCTTACAATTTCTGTAACGTCTCTTGTTTCTCCGCCTTCAGCCAAGCACGAATTCTTTTTTATATAAATTTCCTTTCCTTTCTCTGGGATGCTTTTCAACGTAAATCCCTGCTCTCTTAAAATTTCATGAAAAGAGCTGTCAAAAGCAGTTTTTTGAGCAGTTTTTTTCTGTTTTTCCGCGATTAGAGTTTCTATGTTTCTTTCCCCGTCTCCAAAAACCCGAGGAGGAATAAGTTCAAGTGCGCCTAAAACCCTGTTTTTTAGGACTAATATTCTGAACTCTTTTCCGAAAATCATTTCTTGGGCGATCAGCGAAGGGAATATTTCAATTTGTTCCGTTATTATTTCTTTAGCCTCATTTGAATTTTTTATGTTAGTAAAAACTCCCTTGCTGTTTGACCCTTTTGCGTCTTTTACAACTATGGGGAATTTTAACTCTCCTAATTTGGCATTGAGTTGTCCCTTGAGCAGAGTCTTTCGGTAGATGCAGACTGTTTTTGGAGTAGGCAAATTTTCGTCTTTAAGAAGGAAATATGTCAAGTCTTTGAATTTTGTGACTTCACTTCCTGATATAAAGTTGCTGGCTATCTTGAACTTTCTGGAAACAAATATTTTCTTCCCCTCTATTTTTATATAGAAATAGCCTCTTTCGGGGATGACTTTTTCAATGGTTCCCCCCATCTCTTGGACGACCTTTTTGATAATCGGTGGGTTTTTGATCATATTGGTTGTACTTTATTTACATCAATTAAAAATCTCTTCAGGTCACGCCTTCCGACTAAAAGCGGATAGGCCAGTCCGTCGCGGTTAGCGATAGAAAGTTTGGAGGATATTTCTTGTTTGTCGACTATAAGGGTTAATCTTATCTCAATTCGGTAAGTTGCTCCATGAGAAGAAAAAGTTTTTGCCACGCCTATGACGTCGGGGTGTTTTTCCAGCTCTTTCCATGTCTTGTTTTCACTCAAGGCTTTTATTTCTTCTTCGGACAAAACCCGGTCTAGGTGAAAATCTTCCCAAAGTTGGACGGCATCTCCATAGCCTAAATCTCGAGCCAGGTTTTTATCAATAGCGGAAATTCCTGCTCCCGTATCGATTCTGGCCTCCACTTCAACTTCTTTCCCGTCTTTTCCGATCAGTTTCACTTTTTCCACCGTGCCGATGACCTTTTTTCCGGAGATGCCTTCCAGCTCTTCCTCGATTTCTCCGCCGAAAAGATCCATGCCGACGCGCACGCCTTTTTCCACGGTTTTAATCTTAAGCTCCGAGACGCGCTCCAATCTTCTTTTGAGACCGGCCAAGTTAGCCACTTGGATGGCCAGTCCCGGACGGGCGTTGAGTTCCAAAAAAACCGGTCCGCGGTCGCGGTCGAGCGCTATGTCAGCGCCCAAAAATCCCAAGCTCGAAGCTTTTTGGGCCTTTACCGCCATTTCCAGAGTTTGTTTCCAGTAGGGGATTTTTATTCCGGAAAGAACCAGTCTTGTTTCCGGGAGATATTCGATGATTTTGGGTTTTTGGTGGCCTAGAATCGCGGTAGTGGTAGTTCCGGTGGCCATATCGATGCCGCAGCCGATACCGCCCAAGTGAAGGTTGGCTTTTCCGCCGGAAGTTTGGGTGGCCAGGCGGAGCATTGCCATTACCGGTACGCCATTATAGACGATAATTCTTACATCCGGCATACCCTTGTATGAATAAGGTTTGAAAATTTTGGACAGCTTTATTCTTTCCTCGAAAAAAGCGATGTCCGGCGTGCTGGACAAAGAAAAGGAACCAAAAAGGATGTTGCGGATGTGGTTTTTCAAATCTTCCACGCTGACCGAAGATCGATCGGCTTTTATCCAGATATTTTCCGTTCCCTTCCTTTTTCCGTAAACCACGACGATTCCTTCCCCGCCGAATCCTCGGTTGGGTTTCAAGGCGAAGCTGTCCGGGAGCGCGTTCCAGTCAAAGCTTTCCAACTCTTCGCTGGTCCTTATTTTGGCAATGAGCGCGGGAATCGGCAAGCCGGCTTTTTTGAGAATCCTTTTGCTGAGCAATTTGTCGTCGGCGATTCTTTTGGCGGATTTTAAATTGAGCGGCCGAATATACTCGAGGTTTCTCGAGTTCATTCCTAAAAGCTTTCTGGATTTTTTGAAGTAAGACAGCATATCTATAAGCGATACCAATCTGCGAATTGCATACGAATGCTACTAATAATTCGTAGCATTCGTATGTAATTCGTGTCATTCGTATCGCTACATATTTTTTATAACTTCCTTAAACCGCCAATATTCAGTCAAACGAAGGCCGGTCCACTTTCCAAGAACTATGTTTATCGGGATGGTGGCTAGAATTGCCCAGGGATAATGCGCGAGGAATTGGATGAGGAAATTGGAACTGGCGATGAAATATCCGACAATGGAAATGCCAAGAGTTTCCAGCGCCAAGATTATGGCCATCCGATCCCCTTTTTCTATCTGGACGGTGATAAATTTTTCCACAATCGTAATCATGATAAGGATGGGGAAGATGGAAACGGAGGCCAGACCGGTTCTTTTCATTCCGCCGCCAACAACCAAAACGCCCAGAATTAAAATCGCCACGGCGGTGAGCATGATGGCGACTCGAGGAAGGTAAAGCAGGCGGAACGGTCGGAGAGCGAAGCGCATCAGCATGCCGGTGAGAATTACGGAGATGAATACGGCGATTCCGTATTTCAGGCCGTTGGTGGCGAGAAAGGCGAAAGTGACAATCAGCGGCGTGTAAATTCCAAAAGCCTTGATGCCGACCACTTGGCGCAAAAAAGCAATGAAAGTAGCGATGATGGGCAACATCAAAATCAGGATGACTGTTTCCAAAGGAACGCCTTCTTGGAGAAAAAAGTTGATGATGGGACTGATGTTCATAAACAAGAATTTTTAATTTTTAATTTTGTAATTTTTAAATAAACTTGAATGTTCAATGTTTAAAAATTCAGCTATTAAAAATTATTTATAAAATTAAAAATTGTAAAAATTAAAAATTTATAAGAAAAATTCGAAATCGCGGAGCTAACTTAAGCTGTTCATTTTGCGGCTGTTCAAGTGACAAAGCGCAATCGCGATGGCGTCAGCAGTGTCGTCCGGTTTAGGGAGGGAGTTCAGTTTCAGGATATTTTTGGTCATTTCTTGGATTTGTCTTTTGTCCGCCCGTCCATATCCGGTAAGTGCCTGTTTTACTTGGAGAGGCGTGTAGCTGGCTACTTTAACATTATTTTGCTTTAAAGTCAAGATAATCGCGCCGCGGCTTTGGGCTACTTGGATAATGGTTTTTTGGTTTTTGAAAAAGAAAATCTGTTCGATGGCGGCTTCCGCCGGAGCGTATTTTTTTATAATTTTCTCCAAATCCCGGGATATTTCCCAAAGCCGGTCTTCATCGGAGTCGTCTTTGCTAGTGCTGATATGCCCGTAAGCGACAGTCTGGATTTCTCCCTTTTTATCCTCATCAATCACTGCCCAGCCGGTGGTGGCTGTTCCAGGATCAATGCCTATGACTCTTGTCATATTGCGAATGAAATTACGAATGTTGGCGAATTATTACAAATAATTTGTAACTTCATTTGCTAAAATTCGTAAAAATTTGTAATTATAAGTTGTCGTATATTTCTTCCACGTCATCCAACTCGTCCAAGGCTTCCAGGATTTTTTCATAAGACAAGCGGGTGCTTTCGTCAACTCTAACGACGTTTTTAGGGGTATGGGCGAGACCTGACTCCAGAATTTTCAAGCCGGATTTTTCCAAACTTTCCTGGATTTTTTGCAGATCCTGGATTTCAGTAAAGACTATGAAAGCATCTTCTTCAGTTCGCATATCTTTGGCGCCGGCTTCAATAGCCGCCATTTCCAAAGCTTCCGTATTTTTTCCTCCAGGTTCGATAACAATACTGCCGACTTGCTCGAAATTCCACATCGCGCTGCCGGCTTCACCCAGTTTTCCGCCCAGCTTGTTGAAAACCGTTTTAATTTCGGAGACGGCGCGGTTTTTGTTGTCGGTGGTCACTTTGACGAGCATCATTATCCCTCCCGGCGCGCTGGCTTCATAAACCATTTCCGAAAGTTCCGCTCCTTTCAGCTCTCCCGTGCCTCGTTTTATGGCTCTCTCAATGTTTTCTTTGGGCATATTAAATTCCCGCGCTTTGTCTATTGCCATCCGCAGTTTGAAATTCGTATCCGGGTTCCCTCCGCCTTCTCGCGCCGCAATGGTAATGGGTTTGGCCAGGCGCGTAAAAATTTTGGCGCGTTTGGCATCATTGATTCCTTTTCTCTGTTTTATTCCCGCCCAATGAGAGTGACCAGACATCTATATGCGAATAAGTTACGAATTATAAAACGAATTTATGCGAATTGATTTGTCTTAATATTCGCGACTATTCGCATTCTAGCATTTTGAGTTGATAAATTCAAGAAAAAAGCTCAAGGTAAAAGTTACAGCAAATTCGTCACCAGCGCGACCATCAACTCTTTTTCTTTGGGATGGCTTTGGGCGACGAGGAGAGCGAGCGCCACGAGGGCGTTGTCATTGATTTTCTTTTCGCCGTTTTTGTTCAAGAGATATTTGTTTTGGGCGAGATAAGCAATAAACAAGAACGAACCGACGCGCTTGTTGCCGTCGACAAATGGATGATCCTTGATGACGAAATAGAGGAGATGCGCCGCTTTTTGCTCGATGCTCGGGTAGAGTGCTTTCCCGCCAAAGGACTGGTTGAGATTGCCCAAAATCGCTTCCAAACCGTGGTTGCGCTCTTGTCCGAAAATTTCCGTGGCTTCTTTTTTCTTTAGCAAGTTGTTCTTCAGTTGAGAGATGGCATCTTTGGCTTTGGTATAATCCAAAATGCTTTTTTCTTTGGCTGTTTTTTTCTTGATGGAAATTTTTTCTTCGTCATATTTTTGCAGTAATATCCACGAATTGGCGTAATCCGTAATCACCTGCAAAAGACCGTCCGCTTCGCTTTGACTAAGCAGCCTGCTTTCCTTGGTGTCCCTAAACAGTTTTATCACTTGTTCCAATTCCTGCAATTTCATATCTCTTTGTTTGAGTCTTTTCTCGTTGATTGTGTAGCCTTTGATAAGGTGGTCGTGCAAAGTTTTGGTTGCCCAGATGCGGAATTGGGTAGCTCTTTGGGAATTGATTCTGTAGCCGACTGATATAATGGCATCTAGGTTGTAATATTTTGTTTGATAAAATCTCTTGCTGCTAGGGGGTATATGTTCCAAAATGGAACACGTTGAATTTTCGCTTAATTCAGCACTTTTATAGATATTATTCAGATGTTTTGTAATTGCCGGCCTCTTTGTTCCAAAGAGCTTGGCAATGTGCTCTTGCGTCAACCAAACGGTTTCGTCCCGAAGATTGACTTCAAGTTTTGTCTGGCCGTTTTTGGCGCGGTAAATTATAATTTCTCCTTTGTTGGTTTCCATTTTTTTGCAATTAGAAATTACGGTGTTATTATAACACTCTTTGCAAATACTGTCCAACACGGCTTTGCGGCAAGCCGGATAGCTGTGTATAGCTTAGTTTTGTAAACATATACCTCTTTATCTTTCCCCGAAAATATGCTAAAATACAGCTATGACCAAACGCGAAAAATTCATTTTGGAAAGGAACTATCTGTTTTGGTACGTCAAAGACCCGACTAAAGTTTCGGACGAATCTTTGGTTGAGGCGGTTTTGAATTTGGGCGATTGGGATGACGTGCAAAAACTGGAAAAGCTTATGGGCATAGAAAAAATAGCGGAGATTTTTGAAAAGGATACTAATCGTCCCAGAGTAAATTATGACAAGAAAATAATAAATTATTTCAAGCTGTATTTCGCCAAATATGCATAAAGAAGTTTTGACCGATGAACAACAAAAGCTGTTGGGAACAGTGAAATCGTTTTCAAGAAATTTCGGCTTGGTCGGCGGGACGGCTATCGCTCTTCAGATTGGACACCGGCGATCCATTGATTTTGATTTATTTTCCAATAAGCCTTTCAACAACGCTTATATCAAAGCGAAAATTTCGAAGTCAAAAATTATGGAAAAGGTATTTAAAGATGAAGAAGGGCAATATACTTTCCATATCAATGGCGTACAATTCACTTTTTTTCACTATCCGTATCCGCTTGATTTTTCAAAGAAGTTTGAGGATATCGTGAGAATGCCGGATCTTCTAACACTTGCGGCTATGAAAGCTTTTGCTTTGGGCCGCCGAGCCAAGTGGAAGGATTATATCGATCTCTATTTCATAATGGAAGAGTATCACGGCATCGGTAACATTATTAAAAGAACCAAACAGCTTTTTGGTTCGGAGTTCAATGAAAAAATAATCCGCTCGCAGTTAACTTATTTTGACGATATTAACTATTCCGAAGAAGTCGAGTATTTGAAGGGTTTTGAAGTCCCGGACGAAGAAGTTAAAAAAAAGCTGATTGAGTTCAGTTTAATGAAGTAGGATTTTCTAAAATTAAAGTTTATTCATAATCCGGTTCATCCCGGAATTTATTTTTGTCCAAAAGCTGTCGAATAAAGCTGTTGCCCAATGTTTTTGGGAAACGTGCGCGGTGAAAGCGTAATGATTTTCGTATTGCTTTACGACGGACGCGCCGAGAACGCGGGGTTGGCCGGCGGAAACCACGCCGGCGAGTTTTATAGTTGTTCCGTAGCCTACTAAATTGTTCCTACTTTTTATTTTTCCTTCCCAATCGCCAAAGGGAGTGTATTTGCCAATGGCCGCCTGCAACTCTTCGGGAGCGATATTGATTTCTGTTTCCGCGCTATTGTTTGTATTGCTTTGTTTATCTTTCGTATCATTTGACGTCTCTTTTTCTGTGTCGCTCTGTGTTTTAATCCATCCCCAGCCGTCTTCGGTTTTCTCATAAAGCTCGCCTTCTTCCAGTTTTTCTTTTTTCTTGTCATATTTCAAACTTTGCACGATTTTTCCGTCGGGGGAGCGCAGTTCGATTTTTGTTTTGACGTTGGCAAGGGTGAAGGCGCAAATGTCTCGCGTGAGCTTTTTGGTTTTCCCGGCTTTGATTTCAAAATCTTCTCGGATCGGGTGGTTCACTAAACTTTCCCAGCCGGTGGCGATGCTCCAGTTTTTGAGATTAATTTTCTTCTTGGTTTTGTTTTCCAACGTGATATATTCGCTTTCCGTGTCATTGCCCTTGGGATTGGGGGAAACGCTTTTTATCCTCACTTTCGGCTGGGGGTATTTTTTCACCTCGACTTCGAAATCATATACGGCGTCTTCGCCGTCGCCGATGATTTTCAAGCTGGCCTGGTATTTGCCGGTTTTTTCATATTTATGGCGAGTAATTTTCAAATAGCTTTTGTGTCCGTCGCCAAAATTCCAAGTGAACTTCTTGGCGCTCTCGTGAACATCATCCGCTTCGAAATTGGCATAAACATTAGCGTAAATGTTTTTATCCTTTTTAATGTGGCCGGAAAGAATCGGGTCGAATTGGTTTTCCTCTCCCGGAGTCAGTTTTGACGTCCAACGCCAGACAGAGCCGTCGAATGCGTAGGAATATTTTGATTTAGCTTTGTCATAATTTTGTTGATCGATGATTTCCCCGTTTTTATCGTATAGAAAAATGGTATCGCCATCTGAATTCAACGAAAAACTGTCGTATTTATGGAAATATTTTTCTATTTCGGTTTTTTCTTCGGCTAGAATTTTTTTATTGTTTTTTTCGTCTAAAATATACCAACCGGAGATGTCGATTTTTTCGCCGCTCAAATTCAAGAACTCGATAAATTCCTTTTCGCCGGTTTGAGGCGAGGGAAGAATTTCGTTTATTTTTACTTTTCCGGTGTAATCCGGTTCTTCGTCTTCGTCCTTGTTTTCATCATCTTCCTCATCATCATCTTCACAATCAGAAGTTTCTTTTCCAGGCGTGCCGCCTTCAATACAGCTTTCTTGCCAAGCTGATTCAGTGTAGGTATTATTTAGCTCTTTCTTTTCAATAGTTTTTCCATTATTTGATCCTCCAAATGATTTTTCGTATTTGACCTCAGCAAAAAATGTTTTGCATTTATTGTAGCTTAAACGAATAAAGTCCTCTTTTGAAGCCAGACCGAGAGTAGTATCGTAAGCGCTTATTTCAGGATGGAATCCGTATTTGTTATGAAAAAAGGTATCGTTATTAACAAGGATGGCATATTTTTGAGGAGGTATTGTTACAGTTTGGTCCAATTGGTGGCAGTGTAGGTAATATTCTCCAGTATCATTTATTTCCAGATTATAATCATCATTGATCCCAAAGCTGTATTCTGATAAAAAAACGCTTTCATTACTTTTGTTGTATAGCTCAATCCAATCGGTTTGTCCTGTATCGGATTCCTTCGGGTCATACATTATTTCTGTTATTATAATATCTTTGTAGTGTTCCTCTATGGAAGATTCTTTCGCTAAGGATAATTTTCCAAAACAAAAAACCGCCAATATCAAAATCGGCAGCGCGAATATCAACCTAAAAACAAAAAACCAAGTTTTGTTTTTATTTTTCACCCAAATTCATTCTCTTAAACTTCTTCGTGGTGGATTTTTTTCTTGAGCATTTCGCCGAATTCGTTTTCCTCTTTGTTCTCGGCGCTTTTTTGCAAATTCATAATCATATCTTTGACGGAGTAGGGATCGGGAATGTTGCGAAAAACGAATCTTTCCATTTCGGCGGCGGTTTGGACGTAGAGATTGCCGTAATTAAGAAAAGTGGGAATAACGCCTTTGACATCGGTGGTGATATCTTGGATATTCTCCAATTCCAATTCGGAAACGACGCGAGCGAAAAGACCTTTCTGTTCGATATTGACAATTCGCTGGTCGGTGACGATCCAGACATCGAAATAGTAGTCGATCCAGATAAGAAAAAAGGTGAACCAGGTAAGAATGAAAAACAGGTTTTCCAGGAACATGAAAAGCATTTGCCCCAGCGATTCCCGGAGAGCGGGGAAAATAAGGGGCAGATAGATAACGCTGAGGAAAAAGACGAGAAGCATACCCAGGACGATAAAAAACTGGACCAAAATATCAAACCAGTGCCGATGGATGACTTTCAGGATTTGTTCTCCGTCTTTTTGTCCGGCGAAATGAAAGCGGGTGAAATTTTCCATATAACTAAATTATGTTTAAGTTTTCAATAAGCTGTTCCCAGTCAACGGCGAAGAACAGCAGGATATTGGAAAAGATAAGCAGGGTGGAAATGACGATGAAAACCGCCAGCATTATGGCGCTCAGTTTTTTGTTGATGGAATATTTGGCCAGATGGTAGATGACGAAAAAATAGGTTAGGACGAAACCCAGTAGGATGACGGCGTAGAGGGAAAGAACTAGGTAGATCATAAAATGTTTATTTTGAGCAGTTAATAGTCAAGATACAAGATACAATAACCAAAAAAATCCCAAATCACAAGCACCAAATTCCAAATAAATTACAATTTTCAAAAATCAAAATTCAAAACGTTTTGGATTTGAGATTTTGTATTTTGGATTTATTTGGGATTTGTAATTTTGAATTTGTAATTTAGCCATATCTTAGAAATTATCGTGTTTACCTAAAACAATCTGCTTTCTTTATTGTTATATTCTATCCCCAAATGCCCGTAAGCCGATTGGGTGGCGATTCTTCCGCGGGGGGTTCTGGCCAAAAAGCCTATTTGGATGAGATACGGCTCATAGACGTCTTCGATGGTCTTGACTTCTTCGGAAGTGGCGGCGGCGATGGTGCCGAGTCCCACCGGTCCTCCGCCGAATTTTTCAATGATAGTTCTCAGGATGTGCTTGTCGGCCGGTTCCAGCCCGATCGGATCAACATCGATCATCTCCAGCGCTTCAGTCGCCACGGCGCTGTCAACTATTTTGTGATTTTTGATCTGGGCGAAATCCCGGACGCGTTTCAAAAGCCGGTTGGCGACGCGCGGAGTACAGCGGGCGCAGGAAGCGATTTTTTGGCGTCCGGTCGGCTGGATGTCGACGTTGAGGATTCTGGCGGAGCGCTCGATTATTTTTTCTATTTCTGAGTTTTCATAAAATTCCAAGCGGTGGATGGCGCCGAAGCGGTTTCTTAAGGGGTTTGATATCGAGCCGAGTTTGGTGGTCGCGCCGATGAGGGTGAATTTAGGAAGATCCAACTGGATGGTTCTGGCTGATGGACCTTTGCCAATGATGATGTCCAGCTTATAGTCTTCCATAGCCGGATAAAGGATTTCTTCGATGGATTTATTCAAACGGTGGATTTCGTCGATAAAAAGAATGTCGCCGTCGGAAAGGTTGGTGAGGATGGAGCCGAAATCACCGACTCGCTCGATGGCCGGACCGGAAGTGGTCTTGATATTCACTCCCATTTCTTTGGCGATGATATTGGCAAGGGTTGTTTTCCCCAGTCCCGCCGGCCCATAGAGCAAAACGTGCTCAATAGTCTCTTCGCGGTGCTTGGCCGCTTGGATCAAAATATCCAGATTTTTCTTAACCTTAACTTGCCCGACGTATTCGTCGAAGGATTGAGGGCGAAGAGTCAAATCAAAAGACAGGTCTTCGGGTTGTTCTTGAGAATTAGTTATCATAATAATGGCGATACGAATGACACGAATTGCATACGAATGCTACGAAAAGTTATTCGTGTCATTCGTATGTAATTCGTAGATTGGTATCGCTATCCTAGCATCGTTTGACAAACTCCACAAACTATGCTACACTCCAAAGTCATCTAAAAATCGCAATCAAGCGGTTTTTGGTGGCTAGCAGTAAATTGCAGGCAATTGGTGGGTTCTATCTTTTCCCGTCAATACGGAAACTCTTTTCAAGATATGGGTAGGGCGGTTCGCGCTGCGCTATTCCTCGATTTTGTTTCTTTTCCCAGGCTCCTAGTTTGGGATTTTTGCCTGCAAATTAGTGCATGTCTGAACCACAAACCTGCCTGCCGGCAGGCAGGTTCTCACGTGATTATACTGATTTCACGTGAAGAGAGAAATTTTACTTTCTTTAATGAGGAGGAGGAGATGGGCTGTCCAGATTTTCATCCAAACGATTTTCTTATCAAAAACATCGCTGCTCTGAAAAAATGCGAGGAGCTCGGCGCCCCGATAAATGATGAAGACGCTGAGTTTCTTGCTGAGTTTGGCACTCATATTGATCAGTGTAGCAAATGCCAGGACAGACTTCTGTTGGCTATGCAAGAATGGGAAGAAGAGGGCGGCGAGATTTTGAGGAAAATTTGTGAGAAGTAGGACTTTTGTCGGGGAAGGGCGTTTGGGATGAGTGATCCGGCGCCTTTTTTAATTTGTCATTTTCATTTTCCTTCTCTCCC
>MFSF01000012.1 GCA_001784815.1 Candidatus Moranbacteria bacterium RIFOXYA12_FULL_44_15 | reverse complement strand
CATGATTGACATGGCGAAAATAATCGGGATCACTCCGGCCTGGTTGATGCGAAGAGGGAGATGAGTGGACGTCCCGCCGTACATTTTGTTGCCCCGAATCCGCTTGGCGTAAGAAACCGGAATGTTTCTTTGGCCTTCAGTGATGAAAACCACCGCCGCCACGGAAGCGATTATGATGGCCAAGAAAATGAGATAAGTGAAAAATTGGGAAGAGTCCCAGGTGGCCAGAATCTGTGAAACTGCCGAAGGGATTCCTGACACAATTCCGGCAAAAATGACCAGCGACACGCCATTGCCGATTTTTTTCTCGGTAATAAGTTCGCCCAGCCACATCAGAAAAACAGTTCCGGCGACGGCAATAATTATCATCGAGGCGAGCTCGAATGTTCCGGCCGCGCCCAAGATTCCCTGGCTGCGAAAAAGCGCCGTCATTCCGAAAGTTTGCATCGCCGCCAGCGGCACCGTCAGCCAGCGCGTCCACTGGTTGAATTTTTGCCGGCCGGCTTCGCCTTCTTCTTTGTAAATTTGTTCCAAACGCGGAATGATCATCGTCATCAGCTGCATAATAATCGAGGCGGTGATATACGGTCCCACTCCCAGCATCACGATGGAAATGCTGGAAAGTCCGGAACCGGAAAAAAGATTGAGCAGGCCGAAAAATTCATTGTTCTGGAAAAAATCCCGGAGGCGTTCCTGATCCACGCCCGGAATGGGAATGTTGGCAGCCAAACGAAAAACTACCAAAAGCGCCAGAATAAAAAATATCTTATTCCGAAGTTCTTTTATTTTGAAGATTTGGATAACTTTGTTAAGCATTGATTTCCTACGAAACTACGAATTTGTATTCTTGTAGGCGCCTTAGCTTACCGACTTTGAAACAAGTATTTTTTCTCCGAAAGAAAATTCTTTTTTGCCATCTTTCGGACCGAGAATTTTCACGCCGCGTTTAACCTCGACTTTCTTAACAAGATTATTTTTAATCAAGTCTTCTATGGTAATCTTGGCGCCTGATTCGAATTTTTTCGACAAATCGGAAAATTTCACGATGACATTTTTGGGATTTCTGGAAGTGAATCCCCGTTTCTTTTTCATATGATCAACCAAAGTCGAACGGCCGCCTTCAAAAAGAGGATTGACATTTCCGCCGCTCCGAGCCTTTTGCCCCTTATTTCCCCGTCCCGAATAAGTACCTTTCTTCCCGCCGCGCCCGATGGTCTTTCTTTTCTTTTTTTTGCTGTTTAGTTGTAAGGTATTGATTTGCATAATATAGTTTCTTAATCTTAAGACTTACGCGTTTGACTCGGAACGGTGAGCTTATGAAGGCTTGCAAGCGGGAAAGAATATCCCTTAATCTGCGCCCTATTGGAATGTGTAACGATAAAAAACGAACATTCGGCCGGAATCGCGAGACGAGACGAGGCAAACGCGTAAGCCGTCAATTTCTAAATTCCCCGCTATTTTACGTCCTCTGTCTTTTTTCCGATTCTCCCCATCTTCCCGGCTTTCAACTTGGAACTTTCCAGCATTTGCAAGGCCGCGATTGCCGCCCTGGCGACGTTCAGCTTATTAGCTGTTCCCAGAGATTTTGAAACGATGTCTTTGATGCCGGCAAAATCAACGACCGCTCTTACCGCTCCACCTGCTACGATTCCTCTTCCAACCGGCGCCGGTTTTAAAATTATTTTAGCACTTCCTTTTTTGCAATAAACATCATGGGCGATGGTATTTTTGCTCAGCCCGACCGTGATCATATTTTTCTTGGCATCGTCGAAAGCTTTCTTTATGGCGTCCGAAACATCCGACCCTTTCCCCACTCCCACACCGACTTTGCCTTTTCTGTTTCCGATAACCAAAGTCGCGCGAAACCGAAACCGCCGTCCGCCTTTCACTACGCGGGTTACTCTCGCCAAATCCAAAAGCTTCTGGTCATATTCAGGTTTTTCCCGCTTGGTCTTGAATCTTTTATTGTCTCTAGCCATAATAATTTACAAGCGATACTAATCTACGAATTACATACGAATGCCACAAATATTTTCGTATCATTCGTATGCAATTTGTGTCATTTGTATCGCTACTAGAACTTAAGTCCGCCTTCTCTCGCTCCTTCCGCGAGGGCTCTTACTTTTCCGTGATATTTATATCCCGACCTATCAAAAACAATCTCTTTTATCTTTTTGTCCGCGGCCTCTTTCGCGATAAGTTTGCCCAGTTCTTTGGCTCCCTCGATGTTATTCGTGGATTTCTTGATCTTTTTGAGACTGGCAGAGAACAAGGTCTTCCCCTCAGTATCATCCACCAATTGGGCGTAAATATTTTGAAGACTTCGAAAAACGCAAAGTCGAGGTCTTTCAGCCGTGCCAAAAACCTTGGCCTTTATTCTTCTTTTCCTGTGTAATCTTAATTTATTCTTACTTGACTTTACCATAATGATATTCGCAATTCGTAATAATTCGTTTAAAAATTCGCGTGAATTCGCTATTTCGCTGTACCTGCCTTCTTTCCAACTTTTCTTCTGACCTGCTCGTCCGTGTATCTGAATCCTTTTCCTTTATACGGCTCAACTTTTTTGAGCGCCCTCACGTTAGCCGCAAACTGCCCAACCGCCTGCTTGTCGATTCCTGAAATAGAGAGTATATTATTATCTTCCACTTTCGCGATTATATTTTCCGGGACCTCTATCTCCACCGGATGGGAAAAACCGAGCGCCATAACCAATTTCTTGCCCTGAAGAGACATCCTGAATCCGACCCCCTTGAGCTCCAGCTTTTTCTCATATCCGGCGCTGACTCCCGTAACCATATTGTTCACCAACGCCCGGGTTAATCCCCAAAACGCGTTAGCTTCCTTGAATTTTTCCGATTTTTTCACTAAAATCTTTTTGTCTTCAATTTCCAATTCGATTTCCTTATATAACTTTAAACCAAGCGTCCCCTTGGGACCCTTAATTTCAACATTCCGCTTGTCATCAATCTTCACTTCCACGCCTTCCGGAATCGCTATTGATTTTTTTCCTATTTTAGACATATTTTTACCAGACTTCGCAAATATATTCTCCTCCCAACCCTTTCTCTTTCGATTCTTTCCCGGTCATAACCCCCAGCGAAGTAGAAATTATCGCTACGCCAAAATTATTTTTTACGCTTTTCAATTCTTTATTTTTCACATACTGTCTCTGACCTTGTTTGCTTTTCCTTTTTATTCCCTGTATAGCCGGGATTCTCTTGGTGCCGGAAATCTTGAAATATTTCAGTTTCATTATAATGTTGGAAAACTTTCCGTCCTCCACCCGAACCACTTTCTCGATAAAACCTTCTTTCTCGAGGATTTTCGCGATAGCCATCTTCAACTTAGAGGCGCTAACCGCTACCTCTTCTTTGCCAGCCATCTGGGCGTTTCTTATTTTAGTCAACATTTGTGCTACAGTATCCATAAATATTTTACCAACTAGATTTCTTAACTCCCGGAATCTGACCGGTGCTGGCCAACTCCCTAAAACATATTCGACAAATATCAAACTGCCTCATATACCCATGCTTTCTTCCGCATCTCCAACAGCGCCTGACGATTCGGGTGGAAAACTTCGGCTTTTTTCTCGCTCTTGCTTCTGTTGACTTCTTTGCCATACTAATGTTGTTTATAGCTTTTAACTAAGTCTGCCATTTACGAACTACGAAATTAGCGAACTACGAAACTCTTGAACTAGTCATTCTTGTATTTTTTCGTATTTTCGTATTTCGTTCATTTCGTATTTCGTAACCTATTTTTTCTCTATCGGAAATCCCAGCGCCCGGAATAATGCCATTCCCTCTTCTCTGTTTTTGGCGCTAGTGGTTATATTAACTTCTAAACTGAAAATATTTTTTACTTGCTCGGGCAGGATCTCCGGAAAAATGAGATGCTCTTTTATGCCGAGATTGAGATTGCCGCTGCTGTCAACGGATGATTCTTTTATTCCTTGAAAATCCCTGATTCGAGGAATAGCCGAACTAACCAGCTTTTCAATAAAATCCCACATTCTTTTTCCGCGCAATGTCGCCTTCATGCCAACCTCAAGACCTTCCCGAATTTTGAAACCGGCAATCGATTTTTTGGACTTGGTCATAAGAGGCTTTTGCCCGACAATTGTCTTGAGCGATTCCAAAATATCGCTAACCATGCCGGAATCCTTAATAAATTTTCCAATTCCAACATTAACCACAACCTTCTCGATTTTAGGCGCTTCCGAGTCGTTCTTGAAGCCCAGCTTCTTCTTCATTTCCGCAACGACTTCTTTCTTATATTTTTCCCTAATGCTAACCATAACTATTGCTACTAATTAAACTTTCTTAATTTACGAACTACGAAATAAGCGAACTACGAAACTCTTAGACTAGCACTCTTGTATTTTTTTGTAATTTCGTATTTCGTTCATTTCGTAGTTCGTAACTGCTAGATTTCTGATCCGCACTTCTTGCAAATCCTAACCTTGATTTTCCCTGTTGTCTTATACCCAATTCGAGAGGTCTTCCCGCACTTCGGGCAAACCAAAGCCATATTTGAAACAGTCACCCCTCTCGGAATTTCTACTCTTTGGCCCTTTTCTCCTTCTCTTTTCGGACGAGTATGTTTTTTAACAACATTCAAACCTTCCACAACAGCTTTTCTGTCTTTCGGCAAAACACGCAAAACCTTGCCCGTCTTCCCACGATCTTTTCCCGCTATCATCTTAACAATATCATTTTTCTTTATTCTCATAAAAAAATACAAATTTTTTACAAATTTTAGCGAATGTTTTACAAATAATTCGTAACTTCATTCGCCCTTATTCGTAATAAATTCGTTGCTATAGTACTTCCGGCGCCAGTGAGACAATTTTATTATATCCCTTGTCCCGTATTTCTCTGGCAATCGGACCGAAAATTCTTGTGCCTTTCGGTTCCTTTCCTTCCAAAATCACGGCCGCGTTTTCATCAAATCGAATATACGACCCATCCTTTCTTCGCAGTTCTTTCCTTTGTCTAACAATAACCGCCCGCACCTTGTCTCCCTTCTTCACCATTCCTCTCGGTTCCGACGATTTCACGGAAGCCACAACAATGTCTCCGATTCCGGCAAACCTTCTCTTTGATCCGCCCAAAACCTTGAAGCATTCGATGACCTTAGCTCCCGAGTTATCCGCTACCTTCAATTTTGATTCCGCCTGTATCACAATATTTTACGCTATTTTATAATATTTATCCTTGCTCATCGGTCTCATTGGAACAATTTCCACCACATCTCCAATCTTATATTTATTCTCTTCGTCATGAACCTTATACTTCTTCGTGGATTTTATCTTCTTGAGGTATTTGGAATGCGTCTTGAAGCTTTCCACGGCAACGACAACAGTCTTATTGGATTTATCGCTCACGACAACCCCTTTTTTCCTAGCTGATATTTTATTATCCTTGGAATTTTTTTCCATAATTTTTTATTCTTTATACCGCAGGTTTAGCTACGCCTTGTTTTTCCTGGATTAATGTCAAAATTCTCGCGATATCTTTTTTCTCGTTTCCGATAAGCTTGGTATTTTTTGCCTGTTTCGCGGCAACTTCAAATCGGGCTTTCCTGACAGAGTCTCTTTTCTCCGCCAAAAGCTTCGTGAGTTCTTCTATTCCTTTTTCTCTCAATTCTTTCGCTTTCATATAATTCCGCTATTAGTCCTTAACAACAAACCTGGTCTTAACATTTAGTTTATACGCCGCCAAGCGCATAGCTTCTTTAGCAATCTCTTTTTTCACTCCGTCCATTTCAAATAAAATTCTTCCCGGTTTCACAACGGCCACAAAATGATCCACCGCTCCTTTTCCTTTTCCCATCGGGGTTTCATCTCCCTTTTTGGTCATCGGTTTATCGGGAAATATTCTAATCCAGATTTTTCCGCCTCTTTGAATATATCTTGTCATAGCCCTTCTCGCCGCTTCAATCTGCCGCGAAGAAACCAAACTGGAACCAACGGACTTGAGACCAAAACTGCCAAAACTGATCTCGCTCCCGCGATTGGCGTTTCCTCTGATGCTTCCGCCTCTTTGGATCTTTCTATGTTTTACCTTGCGTGGCATTAACATGATTGCAAATTCCTACAAATTTCAGCGAATAGTTTACAAATAAATTCGTAATTTCATTCGCTCGCATTTGTAACTAACATTCGTAATTATTCAAATACTTCCCCTTTATACAGCCAAACCTTTACGCCTATCGTTCCGTATGTCGTATACGCAGTCGCTCTGGCAAAATCGATATCGGCCCGCAATGTGTGCAGTGGCAATGTCCCTTTTGACATCCACTCCCGCCGAGACATTTCCGCTCCTCCCAATCTTCCGGACATTTCCAGCTTTACTCCCTTGATCATACCGTTCTTCATCACCTGTTCAGCCATCGATTTCATAATCCTGCGAAAAGGCATCCGTTTTTCTATCTGCTCCGCCATATTTTGGGCGACCACTGACGCGTCTTCTTCCAGATTTTTTATCTCTTGAACTTCTAATTTTAAATTTATGGATTTATCTCTTTTGAAAAAATTGTTTTCTATGTAATGTTTGATATCTTCGATTCCGCTCCCTCCCCGGCCAATCAGAACTCCGGGACGGGCAGTCTTTATAATTACCCGAATCATCTTGGCAGACCGTTCCAGTACGACGCCCGCAATAGCCGCCTGCTTCCACTTCTTCATTATGGCAACTCGAAGCTCGATATCCTGCCTCAGGTTTTTCTTGTATTCTTTTTTTCCAAACCACTTGGATTTCCAGCTCTCAGTGATCCCTATGCGAAACCCGGTTGGATTAACTTTATGTCCCATATTACAAATTTTTTACGAATTTAAGCGAATACCTTACAAATAATTTGTACCTTCATTTGCTTTTATTTGTAACTGATTCGCACGTCACATTGATTTCCTTCTAAATATCCTGTTCGTCCAATTTTTAGTCTTATTTTCTTTCCTTCCCGTAATATCTTCTCTTTTATCTTCAACTTTTTCCGTTGTTGTCTCGACGCCCTCTTTCCCGTCCTGCTCTTCTCTTTCCTTTTGTCTTTCTTTTTCTATCTTCTCTCTTTCTTTTTGCCGTTCTTTCTTTTCTTTTTCCATCTGTTCCTTGCTCTTGCGGTTTTTACCTTCCTCTCTTTCTTCCAAAACTATTTCAATTTTGGAAGTTCTTTTGAGAATTCTTCCAGCTCTGCCGAAAGCTTTCGGCATCCATCTCTTAAGAGACGGGCCGGCGCCAACCGTGACATCGAAAACATACATATTATTTCTGTCTATTCCTGAATTATTCTCCCCGTTAGCAATCGCGCTTTCCAAAAGTTTCTTGAGATCGGCATTTGAACCTTTTACAGTGTTATCTAGCTGATTCAAGGCATTCCTAACATCCAAACCTTTGATAAGATCCGCGGAAAGCCGCACTTTTCTCGGCGCTATTCGTATGCTCTTTAAACTTGCCTTAACTTTCATAGCCTTACTAATTTCGTGAATTATTTCTTCTTGGTTGTATCCGCCGCTTTCGCCGCTTTCGCCGCGTCCAACTCTTTCTGCTTGGAGGCCTGCTCCAATTCTTTCTGCATCTTTCCTCCATGCCGGACGAACTTCCTGGTCGGAGAAAACTCCCCCAAGCGATGCCCTACCATTTCTTCCGTAACAAAAACTGAAATAAAATCTTTGCCATTATGCACTCCGAAAGTAAACCCGATCATTTCAGGAGAAATGACTGAAGCGCGAAGCCACGTCTTGATCACGCTTTTGTCTTCCGGCTTCTTGTTCTGAATTTTCTTTATCAGCCTCTCGTCAACAAAAGGCCCTTTTTTCAAACTTCGTGTCATATTACTTTCTTTTCATTCTTCTTTTAATAATAAATTTATTGCTGTATTTCTTCTTCTTTCGAGTTTTCTTGCCAAGCGCCGGCTTGCCCCAAGGAGTTTTCGGGTGCTTAAGTCCGATTCCCTGGCGGCCTTCGCCTCCGCCATGAGGATGATCCACTGGATTCATCGCTGATCCTCGCACTGCCGGCCTTTTGCCAAGCCACCTGGATTTCCCCGCTTTTCCTATATTAATCGAATTGTGTTCAAAATTGCTGACTTGTCCTATCGTAGCATAACATTCGCTGCTGACCAATCTGATTTCTCCGGAAGACATTTTTACCTGCGCTTTTTCCCCTTCGATGGCCGTAAGCACTGCTCCGGATCCGGCGCTCCTTACTGCCTGGCCGCCCTTTCCCGGAAACAGTTCCACATTTGAAATGACAGTTCCAACTGGAATATTTTTAACTTTAGTCCGATTTCCCGCTTTTATGGAAGCGTTTTCGCCGGACATAATTTCCTTTCCTTTTTTCATCCCTTCAGTCGCCAAAATATACCGCTTCTCTCCGTCTTTATAATTAACCAAGGCGATAAAAGCGCTTCTCACCGGATCCTTTTCAATTGCCGCGATGATTCCCGGAACGCCGAATTTGTCTTGTTTGAAATCCACCAATCGATATCTTCTTTTATGCCCGCCTCCCTGGTGTCTGACGGAAATTTTCCCCCAGGATCGTCCCGCTTTTTTAGTAATTTTAGCGAGCAAGGATTTCTCCGGTTTTTTAGCAACATCAATAGCGGCCTTCACTACAGACATATTTCTCCTCCCGGCGGTATTCCGTTTGTAAACTTTGATCGCCATAACTATTTATTTCCAAATATATCAATGCTATCCCCTTCTTTCAGCGTCACAATCGCTTTTTTATATCCCGCTTTCCGGCCGACTATTTTTCCTCTGGCTCTTTTCTTGCCCGGGACATTTATCGTCCGAACTGAAATTGCTTTGACTTTGTATAGTTCCTCCACTGCCCGCTTGATTTGATTCTTATCAGCCTCATTGAAAACCTTGAAAACATATTTATTCAAAGCCGCCATCTCTGTCGCCGCTTCCGTGATCCAAGGTTCGACAATCGTCTTGTATGCGATTAAATTATTTTCGCTGGCCATACTTTTCTTCTAAATATTTAACAGATTCTCTGGTAAAAAGCAAATTTTTGTTATCCAAGATATCCAAAACATTCAGCTGGCTGGTTAAAATATTCTTGACTGTTTTTATGTTTCTGCTGGCTATCCTCAATTCCTTTTCTCCTTCGGAAAACGCCATTAGCGTTCTTCCTTTTATTTCCAAATCAGCCATGGCTTTGGCCGCTGTCTTGGTTTTCTTTTCGGAAAAATCAAACTTATCCACGACTTTTATCTGTCCGTCTTTCATTTTTCCGCTCAAAGCCAGGAGAATAGCTTTTTCATTCATCTTTTTGTTGATTTTCTGTTTGAAATTCCTGTCATTTCTCGGTCCGAAAACAATTCCTCCCTTTCGCCAAACCGGAGTTCTCACTGAGCCAACTCTGGCTCGCCCGGTTCCTTTTTGCCTCCACGGTTTTATGCCGGATCCGGCTCGCTCTCCTCTGGTTTTGGTATGGGCCAAAACTTGCCTTTGATTGGCTGAGATTGCCACGTAAACCTGATGTAAGAGCTCATCATTGCCGGGCAAACCAAAAACAGCATCAGAAGCCTCTATATCTTCAATTTTTTTGCCCGCCAAATTGTACACTTCTATTTTCATTGATTCAAAACTACAAACTTACAATTTCCACGATATTTCCCGGAATTCCCGGCACGGCGCCTTTGAATCCCAAAACATTTTTCTCTTTGTCTATATAAACAATTTCAATATTCTTTCCAGTGGCGCGCTTGCCGCCCATTCGACCCGCCATTCTCTTTCCTTTAATTACGTGTTCGGGAAACCCCGCTCCGATGGATCCGGGAGCGCGAAGATCATGTTTGTGCCCATGGCTAGCCGGAGATCCCTTGAAACCATGCCTTTTTACTACTCCTTGAAATCCTTTCGCCTTGGCCGTCCCGCTCATCTTCACTTTGTCGCCTATTTCAAAAATAGAAACCTCCACTTTGTCGCCTTTCTTCAAATCAGAATCTTCTTCGATCCGGAATTCCTTCACTACTTTTCTTTTGGCGGTTTTCGACCTTTCCAGCGCCACTGCTTTGTATCCGTCCTTTTCTTCGCTTCGCAAAAGGGAAACTGAGTTTTCCGCGCATTCAACCAAAGTCACATTTAGCGCCTTATTTCCTTCATATATCGTGGTCATCCCCAACTTTTTACCGAGTATGAATTTCATATTTTTCGAAAAATAAAAAACGGATATCCATAAGCTGCTTTAAAATGGGCTTATGTTACCCGATTTAAGCTAGCTTAGTATCCGATTGTCTGATTTAAACTTTCGGACTTTAACTAGAAGGACTACAAATGTTTACAAATTCAAGCGAATATTTTACAAATTCTTTAATTTCATTTGTAACTCCATTCGCCCCCATTCGTAAAAGATTTGCAACTCACATTTTAATTTCGATATCCACTCCCGCCGGCAAATCCAGATTGGTCAAACTATCTATCGTCTTGGGAGTCGGACTCAGTATATCAATCAATCTCTTGTGAATCCGCATCTCATATTGGTCGCGGGCATCCTTGAAAACAAACGTTGATTTGTTTACGGTATATTTCCGAATTTCTGTAGGCAAAGGCACCGGACCGGAGATGACAGCTCCCGATCGCAAAGCGTTATCAACTATTTGCTTGGCCGATTGATCAATGATTTTATGGTCATACGCCTTAATCTTGATCCTTATTCTCGGTTTTGCCTCTTCTTCGTTTCTGATAGCCATCTAATTTTCAATTACAAGCGATACGAATGACACGAATAGCATACGAATGCTACGAATATTTTTCGTGTCATTCGTATGCTATTCGTAGATTGGTATCGCGCTTCTAAATTTACTCTAAAACCCAGCCCTCTTGAAAGAGCTGGGCAAAGAATAAACTTTTCTACTTCAAGATTTTGGTTACCGCTCCGGCGCCGACTGTTCGGCCGCCTTCTCGAATAGCAAATTTCATCCCTTCTTCCATTGCTACGGGAGCAATAAGTTTTACGGCAAAACTAATCGTATCTCCGGGCATAACCATTTCAGTTCCTTCCGGCAAAAGCACTTCTCCGGTCACGTCAGTCGTCCGAACATAGAACTGAGGCTTGTATCCCTTGAAAAATGGAGTGTGCCGTCCGCCTTCCTCTTTGTTTAAGATATATACCTGGGCTTCAAATTCAGTGTGCGGAGTAATCGAGCCGGGCTTAGCCAAAACTTGTCCTCTTTCCACGTCCTCTTTTTTGGTTCCTCGAAGCAAAACTCCGGCATTGTCCCCGGCCTGTCCCTTATCCAGAGACTTGTTAAACATTTCAATTCCGGTTACGGTCGTTTTCTGAGTCGGGCGAAGTCCCACGATTTCCACGTCATCATTGATATTCACCGTACCTCGCTCGATTCTCCCGGTTACCACCGTGCCGCGTCCTTCAATGGAAAAGATATCTTCGATCGGCATCAGATAATCCTTATCAACTTCTCGAACCGGTTCCGGGATTTTTTCGTCCAGTGCCGTCATCAGTTCCAATACCGGTTTAGCCGCTTCTTCATCAACTGACTTGGATTCAAGCGCCTTGAGGGCTGAGCCGCGGATAACCTTGGCGTTATCGCCGTCAAATTCATATTTGGTCAAAAGTTCGCGAACTTCCGCTTCCACCAATTCCACCAACTCCGGATCATCCACCATATCGACTTTGTTCAAAAATACCACAATTTCAGGAACACCTACCTGTTTGGCCAAAAGAATGTGCTCGCGAGTCTGCGGCATAGGACCGTCCGTGGCCGCTACTACCAAAATCGCGCCGTCCATCTGAGCCGCTCCGGTAATCATGTTCTTGATATAGTCGGCGTGTCCCGGACAATCTACGTGAGCATAGTGCCTTTTTTCCGATTCATACTCGCAGTGGGCCGTCGCAATGGTAATTCCACGCTCCCTTTCTTCCGGAGCCTTGTCAATTTCGTCCACACCTTTTTCCTTGGCTTGTCCCAAAAAGCTCAAAACATGCAGGATTGCCGCCGTAAGGGTGGTTTTTCCATGGTCAACGTGGCCGATTGTTCCGACATTGACATGGGGCTTAGTTCGTTCGAATTTTTCTGCTGCCATATTTTTTTAATTTTATCGTAAATATTTACGCGTAGTCTCCGGAGAAAACCCAGAGCGCCCGCCCAAAGTAAGGCGGGATCCGTAATGTTTTACGAATTAGTTATTAAATTTTATTATGTATCCCAAAAATAGTATAACGCCAGTCTTTGCTTTTGGCAAGTTGTCAGGCGGTTTTCTCATACCTTACCTCTTCGTCTTTGATTTCCCCGATTTCTTCCAGATCAATCTGATCCATTTTGTCCTTTTCCTGGGAAAACTTCCAACTCGCAATATCGTTGTTAATCTTATCAACCAATTCCTGCTTTGTCAAGCCTTCCAGTCCTTCTTGCTTGATTTTCCGAAATTCCTTGAGCGTCAAAAGAACATAATACTTTCCCTGGTCTTCCAATACCGCCTTTCCGCCCAAAAGTTCCATCGCTTCTTTGAGTTTCTTATCTAACATTTCTTCGTTGCAAAAAAATAATTTACTTTCCACTCCTCAAAAAAATTTTACCGCAGATAGGTTTTTATGTCAAATCAGATCAATAAAAAAATAGCCCGCACCGCGTCCTTCCGTTCGGAAAGATACGCAATGCGAGCCATCAGTCCTAGACACTTTGAATGCCCAGGAAGTCCAGAACTCGAGAAGAGATTTTGAAAACTTGCTGAAATCTATTCGTGACAATTATGAGCTTGCCTTGAACAGATGCCAACTCTTCCGCAAGTTTTATCTTTTCCGGTTCGACTTGTCTAAGTCGATCCTCCGCCTGATGAAGCCGCGTCTCCAGATCCTGAATACGCTGCTCAACCACGTCTTTGTAGTCAATCTGACCGGGACGACGCTTTCCATCGACTGGATTGCTGGGACATTTTCCAAAAGGATCAAGCCCAACTGGTCCGCCAGAACGACTGGGTCCCGCCCAACACCCGCAGCCATGTTTGCAATCACAAGTCCCCTCGCGATTGCCGTAATCATGTCCTCCATGCTTTTTCTTTTCATGTCCGTTCGGCATTTCTTATCCACCCCCTTTCAGATGAAAATATTCAAAAAATAAAAAGAACGCCCCTCCCCAAAAAAACTAACTGAATATAATCATACCCTAAAACAAAAAGCAAGGATTACATAGAGTTTTCCAGCCCGACAAATTTCTTGTAATTATTTCGATTGACCAATTCCAAAGAACTTCCGGGATAAGCATCCAAAAATATTTTCGGCTTTTTGAATTTATCACTGGTCCATTTGAATTCAAATCCTGAAAGTTTCCCTCCCGCTTCTTCCAAATAATCAATTTCCTGTCCGCGGACAGTTCTCCAAAAATAAGTATTTTTTTCCAACCCGTTATTGTTAACATATTTCATTCTCTCGCTGATAATGAAATTCTCCCAAAGAGCCCCCGTGTCTTGGCGCAAGTCCAAGGAATTTAAATTATTGATAAGCGCGTTTCGCATACCGGTATCATAGAAATATATCTTCCTTAACTTCTTCAGTTCGCTTCGAAGGTTCCGGCTGAAAGGCTCCAATCTGAAAATAACAAAGGCTTTTTCCAGAATCTGAATGTAGTTCGCCACTGTATTTTTATCTATTCCTATCAACCCTGCCAGTTCATTATAAGAAACCTCATTGCCCACCTGAAGAGCCAACGCCCTAATCAGCTTTTCTATTGCTTCCGGATTTTTTATGTTTTGATATTGCAAGACGTCTTTATATAAATAGCTCCGAGCCAAACTCTTCAATTTATTTTCTATATCATCTTCGTTTAAAACAACTTCCGGATACATTCCATAAATAATTCTGTGTTCTAAAAGACGACTAATCTCCAACTCGGAATAAACATGGCTCAATTCCTCAAGAGACAACGGATAAACTTGAAATTCGTATTTTCTGCCAGTAAGAGGCTCTTGCGCTTCATTGAAAAGATCGAATGAAGATGAGCCTGTGGCTAAAATCTGAATTTCAGGAAAGTTATCGACTAGCAGCTTAAGAGTCAACCCGATATTTTTCACCCTTTGAGCTTCGTCCAAAATAACCAGTTTTTTTCCACCCAAAAAAACTTTCAACTCCGTCGAAGTCTTGTTCGTCAAGGCTTCTCTTATATCCGGCTCATCACAATTCAAATACACCGAATCTTTAGAAGAAAACTTTTGTATTTCTTTAACTAATGTAGTTTTTCCAACTTGTCTGGCTCCATAAACAATTACAATTTTCCCCTTGAATAAAGCTTTTTCTATCAAATCCTGCACTTTTCGCTTAACAATTCTCATAAATATGTATTTTTGGTGAATTAACTATCCTAATTGTATATTATTTTGGTGAATTAGTCAAGTCCCCCTCCTCCAAATAAAAACAGCCCGACACATCGCCGGGCTGCTTTTTATTGAAAAAGCAAAGTATTATTTCTTCCCTCCGCTGGTGATTTCTTCCGCCACGCTTTTCGGCACTTCGGCGTAGTGGGCGAATTCCATGGTGTAGTTGGCGCGGCCCTGGGTCATACTGCGGAGCTGAGTGGCGTAACCGAACATTGATGCCAACGGCGCTTCCGCTTCGATTTCTTTGACGCGGGCGTTGCCCTCGCCGCGATCATTCATCTCGCGGATAATTCCCCGCTTGGAATTCAAATCTCCCACCACGTCGCCCATAAACTGTTCGGGGGTGGTCACCACCACTTTCATAATCGGTTCCAAAATGATCGGATTAGCGCGACGCGTTGCTTCTTTGAAAGCCATCGAACCCGCGATACGGAAAGCCGCTTCCGAGGAGTCCACTTCATGAAAAGATCCGTCGTATACCGTCGCTTTGACGTCCACCATCGGGTATCCCGCCACCACGCCCGAGTCCATCGCGTCCTTGATTCCTTTTCCAATCGGCGTGATATATTCCTGTGGAATAACACCGCCTTTGATTTCGTCAACAAATTCAAACCCGGCTCCCGGTTCTTGCGGTTCCACTTTGACCCAGCAATGACCGTATTGTCCGCGTCCGCCGGACTGCTTGATATATTTTCCTTCCGCTTCCGCCTTGGCTTTGATTGTTTCGCGATAAGCCACTTGAGGCTGACCGATATTGGCTTCCACTTTGAATTCCCGCTTCATCCGATCAACAATGATATCCAAATGAAGCTCACCCATCCCGGAAATGATCGTCTGGGCGGTTTCTTCATCCGTTCTTACTTTGAAAGTCGGATCTTCTTCCGCCAGTTTGCGGAGAGCCATTCCCATTTTTTCCTGGTCAGCTTTGGTTTTCGGTTCCACCGCGATTGAGATAACCGGCTCCGGGAAAGTGATCGACTCCAAAAGCACCGGCTGATCCGGATCGCAAAGCGTGTCTCCCGTAGTCGTGTTTTTCATTCCCACTAACGCTCCGATTCCGCCGGTATAAATTTCGTCTATTTCTTCCCGATGATTGGAATGCATCTGAAGTATTCGGCCCACTCTTTCTTTTTCACCTTTGGAAGAATTGAGAACATATGAACCGGCTTTGAGCGTTCCTGAATAAACCCGGAAAAAAGTCAGCTGACCCACGAACGGATCCGTCGCCACTTTGAAAGCCAGAGCGGCGAAAGGAGCGTCGTCTTCATATTTGATTTCAATTTCTTTCGTCTCATCCTTGATATCGGTGGCCTTTATCGCCGGCACGTCCAGTGGCGAAGGCAAATAGTCCACCACCGCGTCCAGCACCAACTGCACGCCTTTGTTACGAAGAGCCGTTCCGGTAAAGACCGGAACCAACTTGGTATCAATCACTCCTTGGCGAATGGCCGCTTTCAATTCCGCCTCGCTAATTTCTTCTCCGCCCAGATATTTTTCAATCAATTTGTCATCCGTCTCGGAAACTTTTTCCACCATTTTATCCCGCCATTCCTTGGCTTTATCCAAAAGTTCCGCCGGCACTTCCCCTTCAATCACTTTCTCTCCCATCTCTCCGGAAAAAGTATAGGCTTTCATTTTGATCAGATCCACCACGCCCGCGAAATCTCCTCGCTCTCCGATCGGAATTTGAATCGCCACCGCATTCGGGGTCAGCCGATCCCAAATGGTTCTCAGGGCGTAATAGAAATCCGCTCCTTCTTTGTCGATTTTATTAATAAAACAAATCCTCGGCACGCTGTATTTGTCAGCTTGCCGCCAAACGGTTTCCGACTGCGGCTCCACGCCTTCTTTACCGTCAAAAACCACTACGCCGCCGTCCAGAACGCGCAACGACCGCTCCACTTCTACCGTAAAATCCACGTGTCCGGGAGTATCGATGATATTTATCTGATGGTCTTTCCAATAGCAAGTCGTCGCGGCCGAAGTGATGGTAATCCCCCGCTCTTTCTCCTGTTCCATCCAGTCCATTGTCGCCGCTCCTTCGTGCACCTCTCCGATCTTGTGGGTAATTCCGGTATAAAACAAAACACGCTCGGTAGTAGTTGTCTTCCCGGCGTCAATATGGGCGATAATCCCAATGTTTCTAATTTTTTCTATTGGATACTTCCTGGCCATAATTTTACAAGCGATACTAATCTACGAATGACATACGAATGCTACGAATAATTCGTGTCATTCGTATGCAATTCGTGGCATTCGTATCGCGACTAAGCGAAGTGGGCAAACGCCTTATTGGCATCCGCCATCCGGTGTACGTCTTCCCTTTTTTTGATAGCCACTCCGGTTTTGTTGGACGCGTCAATAAGTTCGTCAGCCAGTTTTTCCGCCGTCTTTTTGCCTTTTTTAGTATTCATAGCTTTCTTTATCCAACGAATCGCCAACGTCACTCTTCTTTCTCCCGCCACCGGAACCGGCACTTGATAGTTGGCGCCTCCCACTCTTCGGGATTTCAATTCAACCAAGGGAGAAACGTTTTTGATAGCTTGCTCAAAAACATTCAGTCCGCCTTTTTTGGTGCGCGCGTGAATAGCGTCAAAAGCGTCGTAAACTATTTTCTCCGCCGTTGATCTCTTTCCTTCCAGCATAATGTTCCCGATAAATTTTCCCACCAACAAATTGCCGTATTTCGGATCAACTTTAGCGGTTTTTTTGTATACTCTCTTGCGCCTTGGCATAATTTTACAAGCGATACTAATCTACGAATTACATTAACCCAATACCAATCTACGAATTACATACGAATGCTACGAACAATTCGTGGTATTCGTATGCAATTCGTGGTATTCGTATCGCGCTTATTTACTCTTTAGCTTTCTCTCTTTTCGCTCCATATTTACTTCGCCCTTGCTTCCGGTTGGCTGTTCCGGCGCTGTCCAGCACTCCCCGGACAATATGATACCGGACTCCCGGAAGGTCTTTCACGCGACCCCCCCGAATCATAACAATCGAGTGTTCCTGAAGATTATGTCCGATGCCGGGAATATAGGCGGTTACTTCCATTCCGTTGGTAAGTTTGACTCTCGCGATTTTCCGCAAAGCTGAGTTCGGTTTCTTCGGCGTAGTAGTGGAAACTTTGATACAAACTCCCCGCTTGAAAGGACTGCCGGTGCTGACGGGCTTGTTTTTCAAAGTATTGAAAACATGCTTAAAAGCCGGGGACTTGCTTTTCTTCTTCCCTGTCTTTCTTGGTCTTCGTTTAAGTTGGTTGATTGTCGGCATAAATGCAAATAATTTCTAATTAAAAAACGAATGAATTCGAATGCATTCGTCTAGACATTCGCGACAATTAGCATACGGTTGCCCAGCAAAATAATATTAGACGATATATCCAAATATGTCAAATCTTAATCTTATCTTTCAATTTTTGCTCCTAAACCGTTATCCCTAAAAACAAACTCAACATAAAATTCAGGAAAGCGCCCAAGGGCCCGGAAAAGAATATGATAAAAAACAAAAGGATAACAAACCCGAACTGTTCCAACATGGCCATCATTTCTATCTTCATCGGGAAAAGAGAAAAAAGCAACTTGGAACCGTCCAGCGGCGGAATGGGAATAAGATTAAAAAAAGCCAAAAGAACATTCCAAAAAATTATTATTACCAAAAGCTCAAAAAATATAGTTTGAAAAGAGCCCGAAATTACTTCAGAAATCCGCCCCCAATCATTGAAGTTAATAATGATATCTCTTTTCAGGCCTGATGGAATAGAAATGAATCTGGCGAACGCGGTGGCAATGAGCGCGATGGAAATATTGGTCGCCGGACCCGCCAGCCCCACCAGCGCCGGACCCCATTTCTGATCGCGAAGATTATACGGGTTATACGGCACGGGTTTGGCCGAACCAAAAGCAAAGCGGAAGCCCGTCAGAAGAAGCATCATTATCGGCATTCCGATTGTCAGCCAGGGATCAATGTGTTTGAAAGGATTAGCCGTAATCCTTCCGGCGTACTTGGCCGTCGTATCCCCCAGCCACAAAGCCGCCACGCCGTGCGCCACTTCGTGAATAATTACCGAGTAAAGCAGAATAATGATATAGAAAACGATTAGGACAATTTCATTTAGCATGTTTTTCTTGCTAATATTACTTTTGTATGTTAACGTATATTTCGTAACAAATCAACCCATTTACGAACTACGAAATAAACGAAAATACGAAATTATTTTACGGGCTGATCATGGCTACTCGACAGGATAGTTCTCATTATAATTTTTCGTACTTTCGTATTTCGTATTTAATTCGTATTTCGTAACCTATGAGTAGAACTTGTGATGTTTGCGGGCGAGGTTCCATGACCGGACACAAAGTCAGCCACTCCAACGTCAAAACCCGCAGAACTTTCGCCATTAATCTGCAAAGCAAAAAGGTTGACGGTCAAAGGAAAAAAGTTTGCACCAAATGCATCAAAACCGCTTCCAAAAAGCAAGCCTAAAAAAATCCTCCCATATGGGAGGATTTTTTTGTAAATATGTCTTTCAACTTTTCTATAGTCCAAGCACTTTTATCAGCTGCCGGACAAGAGAAACGGCTACCGGCGGAGCCAGGAGACTGAAAACTTCCACTCCTTCGTCGTCTTTGACGGAATAAGGCCGCTCCAGCGTCCTGACGGTTTTAGAGACTTCATCATATTCATAATAATACTCCGGGGTGATTTCATACTCGTCTGTCAATTCTTTGGCTTTTTCCACCGGAACGGCATTTCGGATAAGAGCCTTAGGAACTCCATGAAGCGAGAAAACTTTGGCGATCAACTTATCATCCATTTCCAGTCGATCACGGATAGTTTCGATACCCAAATTATCCCCTTCTTTGGCGCTCATCCGGGCATTCGCGCATTCCGGGTTATCGCATTTCAAAAAGAATTCTTTTTTATCCTCGTCATATCCAACTTCTTTAGTGGCGAATAATTTCAAATTTCTTGGCGTATGGCAAATCGGACAAACCGCCCGGTATTTCATCCGTTCATCAATAACCGCTTCCGGGATATCAATAGCCACGAAAATATCCGGATCCTGACGGTAGTCAATAAGTTCCTTGAAAAACAACGAGTAAGAAACTTGATCTAAGTTTCGAGGGAACCCATCCAGAAAGATGGCCTTTTTACCCATCTTGTCAATTTCTCTCTTGACAAGAGCCATGATAAACTCATCCGGCAAAAGTGTTTTGGTATCGCGATTAAGAAGCGCCTCGATACCTTCTTCCGGAGTAATGTAGCCCCGATAATTTTTATGCAAGTATTCCAGCAGTTTTTTCTTTTCATCCTCGTTTTCCATCGCTGCGTGTACGTCCCTTACTACATCCCCCACTGAAATATGTCCGATTCTGTCTTTGCCAAAAATTTCCATGAGTAGCTTAGTATAAGTACCTTTACCAGCATTCTTTTTCCCCAAAAAATACACGATAAAGGTTTTACCTTCCTCAAAATATTTCTTGAGTTTGGCGATTTCACCTCCAACCTTTGCCTCAAAATATTCCTTTCTTTCGTTTATATCCGAAAGATTAAACTTTTTAGCCACTCCCTCCACTCTTGTGCTGGAAAGAGGAAATTCTTCCATGTATCTCATTTTTTGAATGTTTAGTTGTTTAATTAAATTAAAAACACCTCAAGAGGGTTTATCTACTCTTAATGCTAGCAAACAATTTCTATTTTCGCAAGCCAACTTTTATCCCGCGCTTTCCAGCTCTTTTACTTTCTCAAAAATATTTTTGGAAATTTCTTTCGCGAGTTTTGCGTCGGCTTTGAGCATGGCTTTGGCCGCTTCGCGCCCGACTCCCAATTTCACTTCACCGAAAGCGTAGGAATTGCCTTTCTTGGCGACAACCTCATATTTGACGCCCGTGTCCAAGATATCTCCCGCCGCGCTGATTCCTTCGTTATACATAATATCAAATTCAGTTGTCCGAAAAGGCGGCGCCACTTTGTTTTTAACTATTTTTACTTTCGTGCGGTTACCGACAATCTCTTCGCCTTTTTTGATTTGCGCCGACCTTCTCACCTCAATCCTGACCGAGCAATAGAATTTGAGCGCATTGCCTCCGGTGGTTGTTTCCGGATTGCCGAACACCACTCCGATTTTCATCCGAATCTGGTTGATGAAAATGACCGTGCAATTGCTTTTCGCCACAATAGCCGTAAGCTTGCGAAGCGCTTGCGACATCAAACGAGCCTGGCGACCCATATGCTGGTCGCCCATATCTCCCTCGATTTCCGCTTTCGGCACCAATGCCGCCACGCTGTCCACCACGATTACCGCTATTTGACCGGAATTAACCAGTGTTTCAACAATATCCAAAGCTTGCTCCCCGTTGTCCGGCTGAGAAATAAGAAGATCATTCACATTCACTCCGATTTTTCTGGCGTATTCCGGATCCATGGCGTGCTCGGCATCGATAAACGCCGCTGTTCCGCCAACGCGCTGAGCGTTAGCGATGATATGCAGCGTCAGCGTAGTTTTTCCGGAAGATTCCGGTCCGTATACTTCAATAACCCGCCCGCGCGGAATGCCGCCGATTCCCAGCGCCAAATCCAAAGAAATTGATCCGGTCGGAATTGACTCCACATTGACTTTCTTGACATCCCCCAACTTCATAATGACCCCTTCTCCGAATTTCTCCCTGATTTCATCCACTACATTTTCCACCCCTTTGCTTTTTTGTTCTACCATAGTAACCTGGTTTTCTGGTTGAGCTGGTTTTCTGGTTATCAAGTCTTACAGACCAGCTCAACCGAATATTTTATATTTTTAGAACTTATGCATTTGACTCGGAACGGTGAGCTTATGAAGGCTTGCGAACGGGAAAGAGTATCCCTTAAGATGCGCCCTATTGGAGTATGCTGCGATAAAAAACAAACGTATGGCCGGAATCGCGAGCCGTGACGAGTCAAACACATAAGTCCCGATTTTATTAAAAACTTTTCAGTGGTATTCAACCACTACTTACAGTATACCAAAGACTAAAAAATTGGCAACCCAAAAAAACCAGTTCAACCAGAAAATCAGTATTTTGTATCTTTATTAAATACCACCCCCCGAACCGCTCCCGCCTCCTGACTAAGAGCGCCTATATCTTTTCCGTTAAATTTAACAAAGGTGGCATTGGCGCGCCCGGAATTCACCACGATTCTCTCCCGCGCTTTGAAAATCTGCGTCGCCCCCGTCAACATCGTCCCGCTGAAAACCAGATTATCGTCAGACTCGATCGAAAGCCACACCGGTCCCGGATCAACGCGCACTTCGATTTGCACCTCGTTATTTTCGTTTCCGGCGTTTTCCAATCCGTCTTTGTTTTCCGGATCAGGAGAACTATCTTGCGGACTGTCCGCTGCCTGATATTTGGAATTTACCGTTACGGATTCAATCGCTTCTTTTTCAAACTTATTCACCGATTTAACACTGATAACATTTACTCCCGATTGCAAAGTAATTTCTTCCCTGAATTTTCCCTCATCATTAACCAATATCGGCTGGTCATTGATAAAAAGATTTGCCTCTTTCTCCGTAACGCCTTCCAATACCACTGAATTCCCGTCCACCTCTGAATTATCCCGAGGGCTTATGACTACCAATCTGGGATTGCTGGCAAAAGAATTTACTTGCCGATACAAATACAAAAAACCGGAAAGAATTATGATAACTCCAAGAACGGAAAAAATTTTTTTGGGAGTAAGAACAAAAGAAGAAATATTGATGGCCTTCACGTTATCTCTGCCTTCATCAACACTTCCTCTTATATTTCTCTTAATTCCTTTTTCTTTTTCATAAAATTTAATAAGCGCTTCTTCGTCAGCGCCTAAAAATTCCGCGTAACTCCTGAGAAACCCTTTGACATAAACATCTGCCGGAAGCTTTTCGTAATTTCCCTCCTCGAGATATTCCAGATATTCCACTTTTATCCGAGAACAGCGGGACACTTCGCCGAGAGAAACCCTTCTTTCTTCGCGAAGTTTCTTCAGTTTTTCCCCCAGCGTCAAAGTTCCTACTTTTTTCTTGGTAAAGCCATTCATAACTTACATTTGCCATTTATCTCTTTCCTTTTGATCTTCAACCGGATTTTCATAACTGACAGCATCTTCAGCCGCGCCATACACTTCTCTAGGCTTGGCTCCGTCTGCCGGACCGATTATACCTCTTTCTTCAAGAACGTCCAGAAGTCGCGCCGCCCGAGCGTATCCCACGCGAAGACGTCTTTGTAAAAGCGACGCTGAAGCTTTTTTCGCCCTTGTCACTTCCGCTTTAGCCGCTTCATACATATCATCTTCGTTTTCTTCATGGTCGGCGTTCTTGAAATCAAGCCCGCCATGTTGCACATTTTCAACAATATTTTCTCCAATTTCTTCCTCTCCCCTTTCTTCTTTTTGATCTTTAATGAATTTCACCACTCGCTTGACTTCCGATTCACTGACAAACACTCCTTGGATTCTTTTCGGTTTGGGAGAGCTGGCGGAAAGATAAAGCAAATCTCCGTTTCCCAAAAGTTTTTCCGCTCCCGCCATGTCCAAAATAGTCCGGGAATCGATCTGAGTCGCCACCTGGAAAGCCACCCGCGTAGTCACGTTAGCCTTGATAAGTCCGGTGATAACTTCCACTGACGGCCGCTGGGTGGAAAGTATCAAATGGATTCCCACCGCCCGAGCCATTTGAGCAATCCTGACAATCGCCCCTTCCACTTCTTTGCCATGGCTTCCCATAAGATCCGCCAATTCATCAATCACTATGACGATATATGGCAGATTTTCCATTTCTCGCTCCTCGGTTTTTTTCGTTTCCGAATCGGTATATTTGATTTTTTTACCTAGTTTTTGTTTTTCCTTATATGAGAGAATATCGCGCGAGCCGGTATCCTGAAGGATGCGATACCGCTTTTCCATTTCGGAAACCGCCCAGCGAAGGGCGCTCACCACCTTGCCATTTTCCACTATCACGTCAGTCAAAAGATGCGGTATGCCATTATAGAGCGAAAGCTCGACCCGTTTGGGATCAACCATAATAAATTTTAATTCCTCCGGGGTGTTTTGATACAGTAAAGTCGTGATTATGGAATTTATGGAAACTGACTTTCCGGTTCCGGTCGCTCCGGCAATGAGCAGATGGGGCATTTTTTCCAAATTGCCAAAGATAAACTGACCGCTAACATCCTCTCCGAGCGCCAAAGCCAAGTCCGATTCCCTGGAACGAAAGTTGGAGCTTTCCAAAATATCCCGCAGCCTCACTGTCGCGGAAATTTTATTAGGAACTTCAATGCCAATCAAAGATTTTCCCGGAATGGGAGCCTCGATGCGAATCGGATGAGCGGCCAAAGCCAAAGCCAAATCATTTTGCAATCCCAAAATTTTGGAAATTTTCACGCCGACTGCCGGCCGAAAGCTGTACTGCGTAACGGAAGGGCCGGTCAAAATATCCCCTCTTTCCACTTCTATGCCGAAATTACGCAACGTTTTTTCTATTATCTCCGCGTTTTTATTGGTGTCTCCTCCTTTGGCTGATCCCGAACTTTTTTCCAAAAGATCCAGCGGAGGAAACTCCCAGTTTTTTTCCCCTGATGTTGATTTTTTCTTGTTCGAAGATTTCTGGCTATTCCTCCCGACAATCAAAGAGCGCCTCGTAAGCCCGGATTCCGCGAAGTTTTTATTCAAATCACTGGAAACAAACTGATCCGGACCTTCCACAAACTCCACTTTCTTTATATTATTTTTCGGATCTTCAAATATTTCTTTCTCTTCTTTGAAAGCTTCCTCAGAAACAGGAACTTTTTCCGGCGGCAATTCATCTGCTGTCTTTTCCTCTTCTCCCGCCTCCGCTTCTTTCTTTTTGAATTTATCCGCCAAACTCATTATGGAAAAATCGAAAGCCACAATCGCTCCAATAAAAAAACCAGCTAGAATTGTTACTAAACCACCGGCATTTCCCAAGTATTTTGTCGCCGCGTAAGCCGCGACATATCCCAAATAGCCCCCGCCATGGCCGCCACTGGCCATCTTCAGCATTTTGTCGGACTCATAGAACCAATGAGAAAACCCGGTGATGCCAACAAGAACGATAAATAAACCTAAAATTTTTGCGACATAAAAAGAAGTCTCCCTTCGAAGAAGCAGAACCGCTCCCGCCGCTGCCAGAAGAAGCGGGAAAATAATTTTAGTCCAGCCAATGGCCATTCCCGCCGCTTCATTTAAAGATCCACCGACTGTTCCGGCTTTGCCTAAAAATCCCAGCGCCATAAGAATCGCCAGGGAAAACAAAACCACCGCCGCGATGCTCCGTTTGGCATCCGAGGCGATATCTATTTTCAGGTTATTTTTTATTTCAGCGGTTTCATTTGAAACGCCTTGTGTTTTTTTTCTTCGTCCCATAAAGAATTTTTCTTTCACGTCAAATGTATTTTAGCATAATTTTCCAAAACAAAAAATAGAGGCTTTTTTGAAGCGCCCCTATTTTTAGAAGAAGTTGTTATTCAATTTTCATATCAGCCCAATGCTGGAAAAAACAGTGAGCGCCATAAGAGGCATAAGAGCCACCAGAACCGCGAAGTTCATATCTTCCGATTCTTTATGGGCTTTTTCCCTCGCCTCGCATTCGAGACAGTTGCAGGTCTTTTCCTGTTCCATTTTGTTTTTGTTTTGCTCCTCTTAGCGCTTATTCAAGCTCTAAAAAGGGCGAAATTAAATGAATTAACCGATAAAAATAAAAAAAGCCGGGCATCACCCGCTTTCTACTGCCTTTCTATTATACACCATCTAAACCCAAAAGTCAAATTTATGTATCCTCCCTCACTTTTTCGCTCGCGCCAAGGTCGCCATTTTTTATAAAGCACTCTCTAATAACTCGTCTGGCATGTTTTTTAAAAAACTACCCGTTGTTTTTTGAAATTAGCGAAAAAAATGGGAGGAAATAAAAGAAGTGCGGTTCGAACGAACCGCACCGCACTAGGGGAGTGCCCGTTAGGCGCTCAAACCCTTTTCCAAGCCGCGTTGCACGGCCGGCGATAAAACGACCAAAACTCCCCACACCCTAATCCGACATAGTCAGTCTCCTTTCCCGTCCATGATTCAGCTCCTTTCTCTTTCTCTTTCTCTTACTTTTCCTTTTGCAATAGCCGCTTTCTCTCCACAAGTTATTGTGGAAAGAATAAGCCAGGCAAAATCATTTCCTGTCTCTTGAATTCCAAATAAGCTTAAAAAACACCGTGAGCATGTTGGCTAAAGTTTTATTTTCTATCACTATCCCCCCAGTCTTTCCTTTATAATCAATCATAAAAACCTTATCGCCATAAATGTTCATCCCCCCGCCGAAAGGATACCTCTTGTAATCTATATACAAGAATTCTTTTAAAGTATTTCTCTCATCTTTTTCGTAAGCAATTTGCCGGCCTCTCTTTGAGGTATAGATTATATCCATTCTGATTTTTTTAGTCATCCTTTTTTGGCGAATATCAGAGACATTGTCTTTTAAATGGCTCTCATAAAATTCGTCCAACGGCAAAAAGGTGTAAACTGTTTCTCCGGAATTTAACGTCTCAATAAAGTCCATTTGCACCGAACGCAATCCTTCAATGCCTTCATAATATTTGACAATCGGCTTATCTTTGAAGGCGAAAAGAGATTTGAGTTCCGGCATTTTTTCCTCAAGGATCCTGGTTTTTTCCCGCGCTTCTGCTTCCCGGCTTTTGAGATAGTCCAAGAACCGCTCCGGTTGTTCGGCCGCGAAATAAGTTTTCTTGCCTTCGTCGTACGTCGACATCAAGCCCATTTCCGTCAAACTGTCGATAACCACGTAGGTCGTGGCGCGATTAACCTTGGCTTTCAGGGAGATGGTCTGCACCGGCGACGGACCCAACTCCAAAGAAGCCAAATACACCTTAGCCTCTTTTTCCGAAAGCCCCAATTTTGAAATTTCCTTTTCCAACATAAACAAATTATACCCAAAGTTGGTATTTTGTCAAATGCCGCTGACAAAAAACGCTCCGGTTTTTCCGGAGCATTTTTTTACGAGGACTTACGCGTTTGCCGCAGAATTATGGACAAGCCACTGAATTATAGAATGAAAGTCTAATGAATATATTGGGGTTAACTTAATGGCAAACGGTACTGATTCAGAATTCAAGGCAAACGCGTAAGTCCTGTTTCTATTATCATAAATTATTTCCGATACCCTGTTCCCGCCGGAATCAGCTTTCCGATAATGACGTTTTCTTTGAGTCCGCGCAGCTTGTCTTCTTTGCCGGCCACCGCCGCGTTAATAAGCACGCGAGCCGTTTCCTGGAAAGAAGCCGCTGACAAGAAGGATTCAGTCGAAAGAGCGACTTTAGTGATACCCAACAGCAATCTTTCGCCTTGGGCGATTTCTCCGCCGCCGGCTTTGGCGGTCGCGTTGGCTTCTTCGAACTCGTCCGCTTCCACGATGTCGCCTACCAAGAAACTGGTATCACCTTCCTGCAAGATATGGATGCGGGAGAACATCTGCCGGACAATAACTTCAATATGTTTGTCATTAATTCCCTCGCCTTGCGAAGCGTACACCTCCTGGATTTCCCGGACAATATAGCGATGGACGTCTTCCCAACTCATCGTTTTATAAAGTTTCCGCAAATCAATATGCCCTTCGGAAAGAGGCGCCCCCTTGGCAACAAGCTCGCCAACTGCCACCTTCAAGGTGCTACCGGCCGAGACGGCGTATTCTTTGATGGTTTTGCCCTTATCATTAGCTTCAATTCTTACAATAATACTCTTGTCGGCGTTTTCAATCTCGATAACTTTTCCGTCCACTTCAGAAATGATCGCTTCTCCTTTCGGAGGACGGGCTTCAAAAATTTCTTCCACGCGAGGAAGTCCCTGGGTAATATCGGAACCGGCGATGCCTCCAATGTGGAAGGTACGCATAGTCAACTGTGTTCCCGGCTCGCCAATCGCTTGCGCCGCCACGATTCCCACCGCTTGTCCGATTTCCACCAAATTTCCTCTTCCTAGATCCACGCCGTAACATTTTTGGCAAACGCCCCGTTTGGTTTTGCAAGTAACCACTGTTCTGATTTTCACTTTAACGACATTAGCCTTCTCAATCTTTTCCCCCTGCTCTTTCACAACCATTTCCCCCTTTTTAACCAAAATTTCCTTAGTCTTCGGATCAAACACGTCTTCCGCCACTACCCGGCCGATAACCCGGCTGGCAAAACTCTGTCCAATCCGGTCGGAATCTTCCCGATGGATATACGCTCCGACTTTATCCTTGCAATCTTCTTCCCGAACAATCACGTCTTGCGAAACATCCACCAAGCGACGAGTCAGATAACCGGCGGTCGCCGTTCTAAGAGCGGTATCCGCCATACCTTTTCTAGCTCCGTGAGTAGAGATGAAATACTCCAAAACATTCAATCCTTCTTTGAAACAGCTCTTAATCGGCAACTCAATAGTTTCACCCGTCGGACCGGCCATCAGCCCTTTCATTCCAGCCATCTGCACTACCACTGACTCCGATCCGCGAGCTTTGGAATAGACCATCGCGTAAACAGAACCTTCTTTGTCCATAGATTCTCTCACCGCGTCTGTAATCCTGTTTTTCGCCTCATTCCAGATTTCAATTACTTTGCCTTTTCTCTCTTCTTCCGTAAGAAGCCCCATGTTGTATTGTTTTTTGATCACTTCCACCTTCACTTCCGCTTCTTTTAAAATGTTTCCCTTAGCCTTTGGAACCACCAAATCATCCATTCCCCAGCTAATTCCGGATTTGGTTACGGACTGAAAACCGAGGTTTTTGATGCGGTCTACAAATCGAGCCGTTTCAGCCACTCCGAAATTCTCCAAAACTTGCGCCACCAAAAGTTTCAGTTCCTTCTTGGTCATTTCGTTATTGATGAATTCCATCCCCTCAGGAACGATCGAATTGAGTTTTACCCGTCCAACGGAAGTTTCCACCATTTGCCCATCCATAAGAATCTTGACCTTGGCTCGAATGTCAATATGCCCCAATTCGTACGCTAAAATCGCTTCGTCAGCCGAACTGAAAATCTTTCCTTCTCCTTTGGCTCCCGCGAGAATATGCGAAATATAATAACAGCCCAGCACCATATCCAGCGTCGGAGTGGTAATCGGTTCTCCGCTGGCCGGCTTCAAAAGGTTCTTGGAAGAAAGCATCAAATTTTCCGATTCCCAGCGCGCCTTGTCGGTCAGCGGGACATGCACCGCCATTTGGTCTCCGTCGAAGTCAGCGTTGAAAGCGCTGCACACCATCGGATGAATCTGAATGGCTTTTCCTTCAATAAGCACCGGCTGAAAAGCCTGGATAGAAAGGCGGTGAAGAGTCGGAGCGCGGTTAAGCAAAACGTAATGGTGACTGATAATTTCATCCAGAATATCATAAGCTTCCTCCGACTCGCCTTCCACCATTTTTCCGGCGCTGCGGACGTTATAGGCCAATTCTCTTTCGATCAGTTTATTGATAATAAAAGGCTTGAAAAGTTCCAGCGCCATTTTTTTAGGCAACCCGCACTGATGCAGTTTGAGTTTTGGACCGACCACAATCACGCTGCGCCCGGAATAATCCACTCTCTTTCCGAGAAGGTTCTGGCGGAACCGCCCTTGCTTTCCTTTCAAGGTATCCGCGAGAGATCGAAGCGGCCTTCTTTGACCGGTAGAAGCGGCCACGCTGACTTGGCTGCGCCTGGCACTGTTATCGAAAAGGGCATCTACCGCTTCCTGCAACATCCTTTTTTCATTACGGGTAATAACTTCCGGCGCGCCGATTTCGATAAGCTTTTTCAAACGGTTGTTGCGGTTGATTATTCTCCGATAAAGATCGTTAAGATCGGAAGTGGCAAAACGCCCTCCGTCCAAAGCTACCATCGGGCGAAGATCCGGCGGGATAACCGGAATAACAACCGGCAGCATCCATTGCAATTTCAAACCGGCGTTAATGAACCCCTGGAAAAGCTTGATTCGTTTGAGGGTCTTTTTTCGATCAACCGACTCGTCTTTCTCCAGTTCACTTCTTAAACGCGCGATTTCTTTCTCTACGTCTGTTTCCTCTAAAACTTTTCTAATCGCTTCCGCTCCGATTCCGGCGGTAAAAACCTGCCCGTAGCGAGAAGAAAGGTTAAAATAATCTATTTCGGAAATTATCTTGAGCCGGGAAAGATTTTTCAAGTCTTCTTTATATGAGCGAAAAATATTTTTTAGTTCTTCCAATTTGTCATGTCTAAGATCTTCTTCTTGGGAAAAATTAGCGGTTATTTCTTTTTGCTTGGATTTGAATTCCTGTTCAAGTTGGCTGAAAGCTTTCCCTCTTTCGGTCTCGTCAACGCTCAAAACAATATAGCTGGAAAAATAAATGACTTTTTCCAAATCCTGGACGCCAACCCCCAACGCCAAACCGATTTTTGAAGGCACGCCCCGCAAAAACCAAATATGAGAAACCGGCACAGCCAATTTTATGTGTCCCATGCGTTCCCGCCTGACATTGCTCCTGGTCACCTCTACGCCGCACTTGTCGCAAACTATCCCTTTGTAGCGGATCCGCTTATACTTTCCGCAATAACATTCCCAATCGCGACTGGGACCGAAAATTTTCTCATCAAAAAGACCGTCCTTTTCATAACGCTGGGTGCGGTAGTTGATAGTTTCCGGTTTGACCACTTCGCCGTGGGACCATTCCAAAATCTCTTCCGGACTGGCCAATTTCAACCGAACGCCATTGAAGTCGCTTATTCGAGTATTGATTATTGATTCCATGAATTATTAATACGATGCGAATCTACGAATATATTCGAATTTACGAATCTACAAATAACTTACATCTTTTACTCTTGTTATTCGTAGATTCGCATTCATTCGTTGATTCGAATCGGTATATTGATTTACGCTTGAATAAGATCTTCTTCTCCGCTTTCTTTTCCATCTTCTTCTCTGATGCTTTTTGCTTCCGTGAGTTCGACGTCCAGCCCCAGACCTTTCAGCTCGCTGACCAAAACATGGAAGGAAGCCGGGACATTAGGACTCTTTATCGGCTCACCTTTGATGATGGATTCATAAGCTTTTGAACGTCCCATAACATCATCGGATTTAATAGTCAGCATTTCCTGCAAAGTATAAGCCGCGCCATATCCTTCCAGCGCCCACACTTCCATTTCCCCAAATCGCTGTCCTCCAAACTGGGCTTTTCCTCCAAGAGGCTGCTGAGTGATAAGCGAATACGGTCCAATGGAGCGCATGTGAATCTTGTCGTCCACCAAATGGTGCAATTTCATGACATACATAACACCCACAGTTGTTTTATTATCAAAATATTCTCCGGTCCGGCCATTTACCAACCGCACTTTTCCATCTTCTGAAAGTCCGGCTTTTTTCAATTCTTCCTTGATCTGCGTTTCCGTCACTCCTTCCAGAGCCGGGGTAGCCGCTTTGTAGCCGAGCTTCATAGCCGCCCAGCCCAAGTGCGTTTCCAAAATTTGCCCGATATTCATACGGCTGGCCACGCCCAGCGGGTTCAAAATCATATCTACCGGAGTTCCATCCGGGAGATGCGGCATATCTTCCACGGGAGCTATTCGGGAAATCACACCTTTGTTTCCATGGCGACCGGCCAGTTTATCGCCTACTGAAATCTTTTTGAGCTGAGCCACTGAAACTTGAATTTGCTGGATCACTCCGGTTGAAAGTTTATCTCCCTGTTCGCGGGAAAATATCTTTATGTCCACCACTTTTCCGTACTCGCCGTGAGGCAGATAAAGCGAACTGTCTTTGACATCACGGGATTTTTCTCCGAATATCGCCCGCAACAATCTTTCTTCTGAAGTAAGATCGCCTTCGCCCTTGGGAGAAATTTTTCCCGCCAAAATATCACCGGAGGAAACTTCCGCTCCAATGCGGATTATTCCGGTTTCATCCAAGTTCTTGAGCCGGTCTTCTCCGATGTTGGGAATGTCGCGAGTCACGATTTCCGGCCCCAATTTGGTGTCGCGAACATCTATAGAAAAATCTTCGATATGAATCGAGCTGTAACGGTCGTCTTGGACCAACTTTTCGGAAATTATAATAGCGTCTTCATAGTTAGAACCTTCCCACGGCATAAAAGCCACTAAAATGTTTTGACCCAGAGACAACTCGCCGTGTTCAGTGGAAGCGCCATCCGCCAAAAGCTGGCCCTTTTTCACCATCTGTCCCTTCATCACTCGAGGAATCTGATTCATTGAAGTGAAAGCGTTGGATTTTACGAAAGTTTGCAATCGGTATTCCCTTTTTATGTAGGGCTTCTTGGCTCCGGCTGGCGCCTCTTCCTTGACAATGACATGATCACTGTCCACTTCCACCACTTCGCCTTCTTTCCTGGCAATAACCACTTGTCCCGAATCAGCCGCCGCTTTGTCTTCAATTCCGGTGCCGACCAATGGCGCTTCCGGCTTCACGCAAGACACGGCTTGTCTTTGCATATTCGATCCCATGAGCGCCCGGTTGGCGTCATCATGCTCCAAAAAAGGAATAAGCGCTGTCGCTACCGAGATACACTGCTTGGCGGAAACATCCACATAGTCTAGTTTATCCACTTCAATTTCCGTTGTCCTGCCTTTCACGCGCGCTCCAACCGAATCGTCCAGGATATTCCCATTTTCATCCGTTCTTATTCCCGCGTGCGCGATGTTTTTCCTATCTTCCACCGTCGCGTTGATATACTGGATTTCACTGCTAATAAACGGCCTGACTTTAACATTTCTAGTTCCTCTTTCTTTGGCAACTTTTTTCGCCGATTCTTCGTCAATTTTAGTTCCAACTTTGGCTCCGGCCACTTCTTCGCCCAGTATTCTGCCGATTAAATTTTCAACTTTATTCTCAACTTCTTTATATATCTTTAAATAAGGCGTTTCCAAAAAACCAAAATTATTGATTTTCGCGTAAGACGCCAAATGACCCACCAAGCCGATGTTCGGCCCTTCCGGCGTTTCCACCGGACAAATTCGTCCGTAGTGCGATTGGTGGACATCGCGCACTTCAAATCCCGCCCGCTCCCGAGTAAGTCCTCCCGGCCCCATGGCGCTAATTCTTCTTTTATGCTCCAGCTCAGCCAAAGGGTTGACTTGATCCATAAATTGAGAAAGCTGGGAACTGGCAAAAAATTCCTTGATAGAAGCCGCGATTGGACGGGAATTAATCAGTTGTCCCGGCACAACCGTGACAATATCGCAGGTACTCATCCGGTCTTTGATATTCCTGGCTGTCCGCGCCAGTCCCACGCGCAATTTGTTCTGAACCAATTCTCCGACAGACCGCACCCTCCTATTTCCCAGGTGATCGATATCGTCCGCGATCGCCATCGGATCATTGTTGAGCCGGATTATTTCCTTGATTATCAAAATCAGATCTTCCCTGGTCAAAACACGGTGTTTTTCGTCATTGGGAAGTTCCACTTCCAATCTTTGGTTGAGGCGGTAACGCCCCACTCCGCCAAAATCGTATTTTTCAAAATTGAAGAACATCGCGTCAATTACTTGTTTGGCGTTGGATTCAGTCGCCAAATCCCCCGGGCGGATCCTTTTATAAACTTCCTTGTAACCCTCACCCTGGTTTTTAGCAACGTCTTTCTCAATCGTTCTCTCAATAAAGCTAAATTCGCCGTTATCAATGTCAGCGAAAATTTTCTTCAGGTCCTCGTCTTTGGAATACCCAAAAGCCCGCAAAAGGGAGGTAATCGCCACTTTCCTCTTGCGGTCTATTTTCACAAAAATCGCCCCGTCCAAATCAGTTTCTATCTCCAACCAGGCCCCCCGGTTAGGAATAACTTTGGCGCCAAAAAGCTTCTTGCCTTTTTGGTAATTCATGGAAAAAAACACGCCGGGGCTGCGGATAATCTGACTGACGACCACTCTTTCCACGCCGTTTATAATGAAAGTCCCCCGGTCAGTCATCAAAGGAAAATCGCCCAAATATATTTCCTGTTCCTTTATTTCTCCGGTTTTTTTGATAATCAGCTGCACTTTGGCGCGAAGAGGCGCTTCGTAAGAGATATTTTTATTCTTGGCGGTTACTTCGTCGTATTTGGGATCATCTAAATAGTAATCCTTAAAAGCCAATTCCAAATCTTTTTCGGTAAAATCCCGAATCGGATTGACTTCATCCAGAAGCTCGCGAAGACCCTTTTCCAAAAACCAACTATAAGAATCCAGCTGGGATTCAATGAGGTTAGGCAGGGACACCATACTCATTTTTTTGAAGAATTTCCTTTTGGAAAGGGACGATTCCATTCCGAAGCTATCTTTAACCTTAAGCTGTTTTTGGGCTTTAAGCATACAAATAACGCTCATTTATTTACCCGCTTCGTTGATTTTCTTGGAAGCAAGGGCCGCTTAAATGAGTTTATTAAAAAGATATTTAATTTTCCGCCCTCAGGCGGATGTTTTTATTCTTCAGATTTTTGAGCCGTAAAGGAAAATTTACGGTAAAAGTCAAGCGAACTCAATGTAAAAGCATTGTACACGAAACAAAAATAATTGCAAGTCCTTTTGCATTTCAAGTCACCCTGCTAAATTTTATTTCCGAATTTCCTCTGATTTTTTGAAGTCTTTCGCAACTTTATCCAAATTATACTCTTTATTTTATTCTTGTCAAATTTTTGGTAGTCACACCCCAATTCCAGCTCTTAGCCACCGTTTTGGCAATTCGAGTGGTGGTATAGGCATCGCCCTGGTCGGACACCACTTCCATCTTTCCCGCTTCCGCCGCTTCCAGACCGCTTTTTTTCAAAAGACCGTCGATTTTCATCAGCAAAACCCGCGATAAATTATGCTCGTCCAAAAAACTTTCTTCGACCAGAACTTTTTTTCCGTCCTTCAAAACTATCTTAACCGCCTTATTTTCAATTTCAATTATGATTTTCATCTTTTCTATCTATTTTAGGACTTACGCGTTTGCCGCAGAATTATGGACAAGTTGCTGAATTATAAACTGAAAGCCTAATGAATACACCGAGGTTGACTTAATGGCAAACGGTACTGATTCAGAATTCAAGGCAAACGCGTAAGCCCTAAATTTTATCTAAAATCATCCCAAACCACGGCGTAAACTTTTCCGGGGAGTTTTGAATTTCTTTTCTTAATTCGGCTATACCAATCCAACGCCAGCCATCCGCTTCCTCAGGATTGATTTTCGGCTCGCCGTCAAATTTTCCGACCAAAACATGGTCAAATTCGTGTTCTGTGAGGCCATTGGCAAATTCAGCCCGATAAGTAAAACTAAAAACCTCTTTCAATCCACATTTAATTCCCATTTCCTCTTTGAGCCTCCTTTTCCCAGCCGAAATTACATCTTCTCCCGGCCGCGGATGCGAGCAGCAAACGTTCGTCCACAAACCTCCGCAATGATATTTCCCCGCCGCCCGTCTTTGCAGCATCATCTCGCCTTTCGAGTTATAAAGCAAAATCGAAAAACACCGATGTAACAGTCCTTTCCGATGCACCTCCATCTTCTCCTTCGTCCCGATCTCCCGGTCATTTTCATCAACCAAAATAATTTCGTCAGGCATAAGATTATTTTCCCGTCATTTCACCTTCCCCCACTCAAACTTCCACGGGTCGTCTTTTCTCCCGGGGGCGATGTCGGAGTGGCCGAGGGTGTATTTTATAGAATGATTACCCTTAATATAGCTTAGTAATTTTTTGAGCGAATTGTATTGCGCGCTGGTGGGTCCGCTGGTCTTGGAGTTGATAATTTCGATGCCGATAGAAAAATTATTCACCCCCGTCCGACCGTCGGGCATTTTGGATTCTCCGGCATGATAGGCGATATTCTTGTCTTCCACCGTTCGATAAACTTTGGCGTCGCGGGCGACAATGTAGTGTGGAGCTACGCCGTAGGATTTATATATTCCGATAATCTTATCCAAATCAAATTCATCTCCGCCGGTGGCATTGTAAGTCGAATGAAGTATGATGGTATCGATTTTTCTGCCGGAGGCTTTTTCATATCCCCAACTGGCCAGTCTGTCGTTGATTTTGAAATCGGGCTCGGCTTCTTTTTCTTCCTCTTTTTCGAATTCGGACTGCGCGTTTTTATTCTCAACAATAGTTGTCGATCCTTTTCCAACGCTTTCCATAACTTCTCCTTCAACCGTTGCTTCTTTCGTTACACCCGCCGTCAAATTATCTTCGGCGTTGCTTTGAACTTCTGCCGAAATTGTCGCTATTTCTTCCGTTTTATCTTTAACTCCGCTATTTTCACTAATCTTAATTTTCTTTTCACCGCCCTTCGAAAAATATACCCAACCGGTTCCAACCAAAATTATGACTCCCACGCCAATGATAATTTTCTTAATCATATTTCTTGTTTTATGTCATGTGTTACGTGGCCATTGTAGCACATCCGTTGATTTCAAAAAACAAAAAATACCTTACTATTGAATGATAAAATATTTTTGCCTCCTTAGGGCTATTTAATTAATGCTTCTGTTGTTGATTTTATTGAAATAATATCCCACGTCCGCGATCCACTTGGAAACGCTTTCCGGGCTGTGCCCATCGCAATTCCAGCCGCATTTCCAAACTACCATCTTCTCCGGCGTATCCAAATCATTTTCTTCAATAAGCTCCCCCATTCTGGCCGCTACGGCGTTAACCGCTTTTCTGGGACTGTCAAAACAGGTATACCCACTCTTGGTTATCCGCCCGCTTTGTCCGCGATAACCCCAAAAATTATAGCATTCCTCGCCGTCCAGCTTGGGAGTAAATTTTCCCCAGTTGCTTTCTTTCTTCGCCACTCCGATCATAAAAGCCGCCGTCTTGCGATCTTTGGTGGAAATATATTTTGCCATCCGCTCGATAGGGTACCCTTTGACCATTTCTTCGATATCCTTTTCCAACGGGTTGATTGGCTTGGAAACAGCCGCTTCCGGAATCTCTCTTTGGATTTTTTGGCCTGCCGTCCAAAACAATCCCCCGAAAAGGATGGAAACGACAAAAAGAAAAACAAACAAAAAATCCTCCAATTTCTTAGGAAGTTCAAAATTCACTTTTACTTTTTTGTTTTTTTGTTTCATCTAAGCCAAAAAGTTCCTTAAAAAACACAAAAACGGGGAACACACCCGTTTTCACTTCTTCCATTATAGCACGCTTCAACCAAAAAATCAAACGCGTTTTTTCATCTTGAGCGGGTAACGGGAATCGAACCCGTCTCTCGTCCTTGGCAAGGACGTATAATAGCCACTATACGATACCCGCGATCAAAGTTAAAAGTTGTAAAGCGACACGTTTATAAAGTGAACTTTACAAACTTTTTAGCTTTATAAACTCTTAACTCTTTGTTGGTGCCGGGTCCCGGGATCGAACCGGGGACACAAGGCCCCGCGCCAATTCCGAAAAAAATATCTCTTGATTCTTTAGTCTCTTCCCCGGAATCGCCTTCGGCTTAAACATTCGATATGCCAAACTTCATTTTGAGAATTGGGACGGGGTAAAATTTTCGGTCCGGCGTTTATCCCGCACCATTTTTTGTGCCAGATCCCAGAGTCGAACTGGGCACGCAAGGATTTTCAGTCCTTCGCTCTACCGCTGAGCTAATCTGGCTAGAATTCACAAAAAATGGTGCGGGACTCTACCACTGAGCTAACCCGGCCTGCCGCATTTGCTCACGAAATTGTATAAGTAATCTTAATATATGGTTTATCTAATTTCGAAGAGTAATTACTCTATATATCGCTAGCAAATGCTGCGGGTGGATCCTATAGGACTCGAACCTATAACCCCCTCGGTGTAAACGAGGTGCTCTAGCCAATTGAGCTAAGGATCCGAAACGATGTGCCTTCGGCGGGACTCGAACCCGCATGGCCTTGCGACCCATGCACCTCAAGCATGTGCGTATACCAATTCCGCCACGAAGGCTCGCGAAAAATACCTATTGCTCGGATTCAGCTATAACGGTATCTTCTTCAGCCTTAGCTTCTTCAGCCGGTTTTTCTGCTTCCGTGTCGTTCTTTATACCTTCCGCGTCTTTCTGCGTATAATCCTTAATATCCTTGTATTTCATTCGGCTCTGTTTGGCAGTCAGACTGCGGACATAATACAACTTGGCGCGTCGCACCTTGGCTCTCTTTACCAATTCAATCTTTTCGATATTCGGAGAGTAAACCGGCAAAATCAGCTCCACGCCCACGCCGTGCGAAACTTTGCGGACAGTGATTTTCGGACTGGAGCTTTGACGGGCGGAAATAGCGATAATCAAGCCTTCAAACATCTGGGTGCGCTCCTTTTCGCCTTCCTTAATCCGCATATAAATCTTCACTACGTCTCCCGCCTGGAGATCCGGCACAGCTTTCACTCTCTGACTTTTGTTGAATTCGATGATTTCTTGTCTCATATGGTTTGTATTCGTATGCGCGCAATATTCGTATGAGCACTTTCGTAGTGTGCTTTTCGTATACCGCTATTCGCATACTTTTATTATATCAAAATTATTAATTTTAAACAAAAAAAGCCCGCAAAAGCTTTTCTGAAGCTTTTATATCCTATCTTTATTCCCGACGTTTGTCAACGAATCCAGGAAATTTCGCATATCCTTGGGGATATCGGCTTTGAAGCCGTATTCTTTGCCAAAAGCACTGAAACTCAATTCCTTGGCGTGCAAAAGCTGCCTTTTAATTTCAGCCACTTCTAAAAAACCTTTTGCCTTGTATATTTCATCTCCCACGATCGGATGACCAATTGAATTAAGATGAACCCTAATTTGATGCATCCGTCCGGTTCTTGGCGAAACTTCCACCAAGGAATAATCAGCAAATTTTTTTATGATTTTATACTCCGTGACGGCCTCTCTGATTTTAGTCTTGGTTTTTCTTCCGGCAATGACTTGCTTTTTATAGTCAGCTGAACGCGCGATCGGTTTATCAATAATGCCGAAACTTTCCGCTTCGCCCAAATTTCCAAATACTATCGCCCAATAAGTTTTCTTAATTTCCCTTTTCTTAAATTTATTTTTAAGCTCCAGGAAAGTTTTTTGATTCCGCGCGACAACCATTATACCGCTAGTCTCCTTGTCCAAGCGATGGACGATACCCGGACGGATTTCCGGCGCGTCACCGACATTTTTTATTTCCGGAAATTTCGCCAAAAGCCCGCTGGCCAAAGTGTCATCTCTCTCAGCGCTACTCGGATGGACAGTAAGTCCCGCCGGTTTATTTATAACGATAAAATTTTTATCTTCATAAATAATTTCAAATTCTATTTTTTCATTCGGCCGCAGCTTTATAATTTTTTCCGGAATATCTACTTCCACTTCATCGTTTTTTTTCAAAATATAGCTCGGTTTGACGGTTTTTTTATTCACCAAAACATTCCCTTCTTTTATGTTTCGGACAATCTCCCCGCGGCTAGTTTTCGAATTAAAAAAAACTTCCTTCTGCAGGAATTTATCAACTCGCTCGCCGTTTTTTTCTTGATATGTTATTTCCATGTGCCCAGAAGAGGACTCGAACCTCCAATCCCTTGCGGGAACCAGTTCCTAAGACTGGCGCGTATACCAATTCCGCCATCTGGGCGTTTCCATTTTAAAAGTGGGCATGAGAGGACTTGAACCTCCACAAGATTGCTCTTATATGCTCCTGAAGCATACGCGTATACCAATTCCGCCACATGCCCTCTGTTATTCCAAAATAACTTTCAATCTTCTAACTTCGTCTTTCAACGCGCCCTCGTTTTCGTATTCCCCGTGGTGGCGCGTCCCTTCTCCGTAAGTTTCTTTTTTCATATCCAAATGGATATTTATCGTCATATCCGTGCCGGAAACATTCACGTACATATGGAACCGCGGATAACCGGACGCGCTGAACGGCCGCACGAAACTCATCTCCTCGCCTTCGTGCCGTTGAAAGGAATACCCCGCCCGGCGCAACATATTGACCGGATTTTCTGTAATATTTTTAATTTCCAGCTTCATCTTATTAAAGCGACTGGAATGTCTCAAATATTTATTCGAGTCATTCGAGTGCTCATTCGTAAATTCGAGTCGCTGCCACCACCGTGTTTTTCATCAACATCGCGATCGTCATCGGTCCCACTCCTCCCGGCACCGGCGTAATCGCGCCTGCCACCCGGCTTACTTTTTCAAAATCAACATCCCCCGTCAATCTCCCTTCCGCGTTTCTGTTGATTCCCACGTCAATTACAACTACTCCGGGCTTTACCATATCTACGGTTATAAGTCCGGGTTTCCCCGCGGCCGACACAAGTATTTCCGCGCCCAAAATTTTTTCTTTCAAGTTTGTTGTCTTGGAATGGCAAACCGTCACTGTCGCGCCCGCGTTGAGAAGCATGGCCGCCATCGGCTTCCCCACAATATTGCTTTTCCCAACAACCACCGCGTCTTTCCCGGCTATCTCAATATTATACTCTTTTAATATTTCCATAACGCCCGCCGGAGTACAAGGAAAAATTTGACCGTTCCCAACCATTAACCGCCCAACATTTTCCGGATGGAAACAATCAACATCTTTTTTAGGATCAATTGCCTCGATAATCTTTTTTTCATCAATATGCTTTGGCAAAGGCAATTGCACCAAGATTCCGTGTATCTCTTTGTCAGCATTCAGACTTTCGAGCAACTCAAGAATTTCTTTTTCCGCGGCATCTTTCCCAAGTCTGAAAACTTTCGAGTGAATTCCCAACTCTCGGCAAGCTTTTTCTTTGCTTCCGACATAGATTTTTGAAGCCGGATCATCTCCCACCAACACTACCGCCAATCCTGGAAAAATATTTTTCTTTTTCAATTCCTTGATTTCAATTTGGAGATTGTTCTTGATTTTTTCGGAAAGAATCTTGCCATCCAAAATACGCGCCATACTATTTTTTCATCCTTATTTTGTTACGCTTTAAAATCCCGTACATAATGCCGTAGGCCGCCGCCGCGATAACTAAAGCTACCACGAAAAATCCCAAAAGTAAAGGCAAGGTTACATCGAAAAAAACAACTCTTCCGAAAAAATATTCCCAACCAAAACCAAGGCAATTTTTATAATCCAAAACCAATTCCGCGTAGCCTCTGCCAAAAATGGCACTCCCAACAAAAGCTGCCAAAGGCAAAACGGCGATCGTGCTCCACATGTTGGTCGCCATTACTCCGGAAATGGCTGCCAGGCGATTCAAACGGAAAAATGACGCCAGTACTAAAGCGCTGGCCACTCCTCCCGGAATGATTCCCAAAAAAACTCCCAGCGCGAAACCGCCGGCTATTTTTTCCGGCGTATCGTTGATCAAAAAAAACTTTTCAAGAAGCCGCTTTATCTTGGATTTCATAGAAAATCAAAACAATCCTTTTATCACTCCCTCGTCGCTAACATCGATTTTCTCCGCCGCCGGAATTTTCGGCAGTCCCGGCATCGTCATAATGTCGCCGGCGATTGCCACGATGAATCCGGCGCCATTGCTAAGACGAAGGTCCTGGACGCGCAAAGTGAAATTTTCCGGCGCGCCGAGAACCTTCGGATCGTCAGTGAGAGAATACTGGGTCTTGGCGATGCAAACTGGAACCAAATCGAATTTATTTTTTTGGAAATTTTTCATCTGCTCCGCCGCCATTGGAGAAAATTCCACTTTACCGGCGCCATAAATATTTTTGGCGATAATCTCTATTTTTTCTTTGATACTTTTTTTCGTATCATAAATCGGACGGAAAGCGGATTTTCTGTTTTTCAAAGTTGCCAGAACCTTTTTCGCCAATTCTTTTCCGCCTTCTCCACCCTTGACCCAAACATGGCTCACTGCTGCCTGAGCTCCCAGCGCTTGGCACTTGGCCACGACGAGATCAATTTCCGCTTTGGTATCATCCGGAAAAACATTAATCGCCACCACAGTCGGCACGCCGAATTTTTTTATGTTTCTTATGTGCCGCTCCAAATTGGCTGTCCCTTTTTCCAACGCCGCTAAATTTTCTTTTTTAAAATTTGCTATTTCAACTCCACCGTTATATTTCAGCGACCTGATCGTCGTCGTCAGTACCGCCGCGTCCGGCTTCAGTTTCGCTATCCGGCATTTGATATCAAAAAATTTCTCCGCCCCGAGATCCGCTCCAAATCCCGCTTCCGTTATAAGATAGTCCCCAAGTTTCAGTCCGTAACGAGTGGCCAAAATACTGTTACAACCATGGGCGATGTTGGCAAACGGTCCGCCATGAATGAGAACAGGCGTGTGCTCCAATGTCTGGACCAAATTGGGTTTTAGCGCGTCTTTGAGAAGCGTCGCCAGCGCCCCCACAGCTTTCAGATCTTTGGCAAAGATCGGTTTTTTCTCAAAAGTGTAGGCGATAATTATTTTCGCCAGTCTTTTTTTGAGATCCGCTATATTTTCACTAAGACAAAGGATAGCCATGATTTCCGAGGCTACGGTAATATTAAACCCATCCATCCGCGTCATCTTTTTCTTTTTTTTGCTCAAATCTACCTCCACTTTGCGAAGCGCCCGGTCATTGAGATCCATCGCTCTTTTCCAAACAACTTTTTTTGGATCAATTCCTAGTATGTTGCCATGATAAATATGATTGTCGATCATAGCCGAGAGCAGATTATTAGCCGTGGTTATGGCGTGGATATCACCAGTAAAATGCAAATTGATATCCTCCATCGGCATCACTTGGGAATATCCCCCGCCGGCCGCGCCACCTTTCATCCCCATGCATGGTCCGAGAGACGGCTCGCGTAAAGCCAACATGGCGTTTTTGCCGAGCTTTCTCATGGCCATCACAAGTCCAATGGAAGTCGTGGTTTTCCCCTCTCCCGCCGGCGTGGGATTGATGGCTGTTACCAAAATCAATTTTCCGTCTTTTTTCTTTTTGAGTCTTCCCCAAAGTTCCGGTTTTAGTTTAGCTTTGTAGTCACCATAAAGTTCCAGCTCTTTTTCCCTGATACCAACTAGCGCCGCGATTTCCTTTATATGTTTCATCTTCGCCTCTTGGGCGATTTGGATGTCTGATTTCATGCCATTTTTGAATTACTAATTATTTTCGTGTATCCGTATATTAGTATCTTATTTGCTGTTCGTAAAGAAAAAGTATGTCTTTCCTTAGGCGGAATGTTTTAGCCGCTCTAATTCATCACGAAGAAACATCAATGTCTCTTGTTTCAATATCTTGCGGATCACTCGGAAACTGGCATATGGCAAAAGCACATTTAGATCTTGCGCGATAAGCTCGTCGGTTACTTTTTTTTCTACAAAATCAATCAGCTCCTCAAAAAATTCTTTTGCTGATTTATTGGTTCTTTCTATAATTACAGCTTCATTGTACTTTAAGCCACTCTCAAAAAAATGGTGTATGTCATAAACATCCCGGCCGGCCACGGCGGATTTTTGGCGATAACGGTCGATGAGAGCGACAAGCTTGTTGGCAAACATCGTGTCTGATGTCTGACAAGTAATAATTCGGTCAATCTCGGAAAAGCGCTTGGCTTCATATTGATTCGCTTTGGTCGGAGGAAAAGCCACGTCGATTTTGAGTGTGTTGCGCTCGCCAACTTTCGCCGGGTATTTTAGGAAATACTGCGGCACACGCCGACTCTGGTCTTTAATGACGAGTCCCAATTCGCTAAAAATATTTTCCATTTTTTTCCGTGCTTCCAATAAGTCTTTTTTATCGCCGACAAGATCAAAATCGAGATCAACCGAAAAGCGATCCAAAATGCCGAGCATGGCCGCGCAAGTACCACCTTTGAAATAGAGGATGCTGGCCAAATATGGATCAGTATATATAGAGGAAAGGATCCGATAAAGCCAAGCTTTATGCTTAGCGTCTTTGGGTTGAGGCAATTGCATAATTATTAATAGCGGTCAGGAGTGAGCGGAAAACCAACCGTTTTTTGGATTCGCCGCACTTCTTTCCAATTTATGGGAGCATCAAAATATGAATGTGGATTATAATAAAGGAGATCGGCCACGGCTCGCTCGGGACTGGCCTCGCGCACCCCGTTTTTTTCAATAATTCCTTCGGACTGATAGAGATACTCATCAGCGAGCTTGCGACAAGAATACTCCGTTCCAGCCAATACAAACCGGCGAGAAGTTAAGCTAATGAGAGTAATGGCTGACGGTCGTTGCGTAATGATGCCGGAATTAAATAGTACAGTCTCGGTACTGATATAGGCGTAGGTATGCATGGCCTTAATCCCCAAAAACAAAGGATCAATCTGCGTAGCCGGTTTTAGAGCGTACATCCCTTGCCACAGACGATACAAAAGATTTTGCTGAGTATAACGTTTGAGCGTTGTATAGAGAGTGTTTTTGTTAGTTATCTGCCAAAGCGCCGCCAGATCCGAGCCATGAAAAACTACCTCGCCCATAGCAGCCAGCTGGGCAAAGCGGTGCAAAGTCTTTGATCGACCTGTTCTTATAATTTTATGGTCTGTACTCATATGTACAATATAACAAACTAAAAACAGCTTGTCAAATCCACGATCAAGCTAATCTTGGGATAATTCGTCTTATTTGAGTCAAAATATCTAATTTCACCAATTCTCGTATCTAGAATAAGCCAAATTTTCGTGACTCATTTAAGCCTTTTTTAGACAAGCTCTTTTGGGTCACCAAAAAATGCCTCAACCAAGGCATTTTTCGAAAAAATCATCTACTTTTGCGTATTTTAAGCCAAAACTACACAATTTCCTCGCTTACTTTTTCCAAAATTTCCACCGCTTTTTTATTTTTCCCAAGACTGAATGTGCTCTCCATCAGTTCATTTATGTTCGACTGGTGATGGGGTTGCTTGGTAAAAAAGATGCGAAGTGACTTTTCATCCGGTTTCTTTTCGAAATATTTGCTCAGGATGGCGTACCAAAGATTAAAAGTTTCAATTTCAACATTTATCCCGTTTTCGATGCGGGGCGGATTGTTGAAATAATGGCGAATTTTTTCCCAATTGTTGTATTCATCATAAACGAGCTCATCCTCCAGGGACTTGGCCGCCTGGCCGTAAAAATCCCCCGCCCCTGCTATTTCATAAAATTTATGCGCGTTAAGAATCTCCTCCCGTTTCATATCGCAATATAGATGAAATTTCCACCCGGCTTCAAAAGATGAAAGCTTGGAAAAGTTCAAATCCACCGGGTCAAATTTGAGATGGGTTTCTTTCCTTGTTATGTTGCTATCAATCCTCCGGATATCCGGAAAAACGCATCCCAAAAGAAACTCATCTCGATCCAGTTTTTTTGGCGGAATATTATTTTCATCCGATCCTATTTTATCCAACCGATCAAAATATTTTTTGGCGTAAACAATATGCGAAACTTGTGAAGCCATGGTTATTCGCTTCGCGAACCGACACTACGAACGTCGGTCATACGAATCAAAATTTAGAAAATTTTTTATTTTTCGCGATTTTTTATTCCACCCAATACTTCTTTTTCATAAATTCTTCTTCTTTTTTGATCTCTTCTTCTATTTTACGCTTGGCTTGGTTTCTTAAAGAAGCAAAGTCCTCTTTGTTCAAATCTTCAGCTATTTTCAGCAAATCTTTTTTTGTATTAAGTTTCGGCTCGTCAATAACTTTCATGAGAAGCACGTCCAATATCGCCCCAATTTTTGGTCCCGGCTCTAGCTTCAATTCTTTCATCAAATCATCGCCGTTGATCTTAAGCTGCTTTACTGACACGGCGTCGTGCGATACTTTTTCCACCATAAATTTGAAATGGCGCAATTTATACGGCACGGCTTTTGGCACGCCTGAACCCAACCGATCGGCGATCCGCACGTCAATCAAATCATTGATATTTTCCAGCCCCACTTTCCGGATCACCCGCCGCACACCTGCTTCCCCCACTTCATCAACGTTATAATAGAACATATGGCTTTTCACCAAAAGCTCTACTTTATCAATGACATTCTTTGAAAACCGCAACCGCGTGAGAATACGCGCGGCCATTTTCGCGCCGACATATTCGTGATTATAAAACGTCGCGTTTTCTCCCGCGCCTCGTTTTACTTTCGGTTTGCCAATGTCATGCAAAAGCGCCGCCAAGCGCACCTCGAGTTTTTCCGACGGGCACTTCTCCAAAGATGCCACCAGATGTTTATAAACCGTGTTATAGGGACCGTAGTAGTGATGATGGCTCTGCGTCACGCCATAACCAACTTCAATTTCCGGAATAATATATTGAAGCAATCCCGTTTCATGAAGCAACTCTATTCCCCGCGCCGGCGCTGGAGACAAAATAATTTTTTCCAACTCATCCTTGATCCGCTCCTGCGAAATATATTTTAAGTTTTTCGCGTTCTTTTTCATCGCCTCAAAAGTTTTTTCTTCAATCGTAAAATCCAACTGTACAGAAAATCTGACTGCGCGCATCATACGAAGAGCATCTTCATTAAACCTATCATCAGCCTTTCCGACAGCTCTGATAATTTTATCTTTCAAATCATTTTGCCCACCGAAAGGATCGATAATTTCGTAATCAGTATTCTTCAATTGAGCATTTTTGAATTGAAAATTGTTTGAAAATTTAAAGCTTGTCCTGAGCGAAGTCGAAGGATTGAAAATTGAAAATTTCAGTGCGATAGCGTTGATACTAAAATCCCTCCGACTCAAATCTTCTTCCAAGGTCTTCGCAAATTTAATCGCATCCGGATGCCTCTTATCCGAATACTTCGACTCAATCCGATACGTCGTTACCTCCACAATCTCAGTTTTTTCTTTTCCTTCCGACTCGTCATTCGTAGATTCGCATTTCATTCGTAGATTCGCATCGGTCTTAATTTTTACACCCACCGTCCCAAATTGATTTTCATATACGCTATCCGGAAATATTCTTAAAATTTCCTCCGGCTTGGCATTTGTGGCAATGTCCCAATCCTTGGGTTCCTTGCCCAAAAGCATATCCCGCACGCATCCACCGACAACAAACGCCTCAAAACCCGCCTTTTCCAGGCTCTCAATAACTTCGATTACGTATGATGGGATTTTAATTTCTTCTTTTTTCATAATTAGCAACTAATAGCGTCATCCTGAGCGAAGGCTCGTACTCGAGCCGAAGTCGAAGGATCTACTGTCTATTATGCAGGTTTTACAATTTATGGCAAAGTCCGTTAACAATCACCAGCTGATTCCTCGACTTCGCTATGCTTCACTCGGAATGACAAACCTTATTTACCTAGTTCTCTTTTTGTTTCGTAGCTTTGCGTCGGTTCCACCGACGAAAACTTCAAATAATTTTCCTTGTCCTTTTCCACCAACTCCCACACCATCTCAAAAATCTGCCGCATTGCGTCGGCAATGTCAGCATCCTCGATGATGATAGATTGTAAGTTTCTTTGTGAAAGTATGTGCACGTAGCGGCCGGCAAAAATCTCAATGGAAATATAACTGGAATATTTTCCTTCCGAAAGCGCTTTCATTCCTGAAACACTGTATTTATCCAGCGCGCTCAGATATTTTTTGGCGATAAGGTCGTTGTACGTAGTTATCCCTCTTCTTCGTATTTGGTGTTTCACGAATTCCGCCGTAATTTCGTCAAAATATTTGTTAATCTCGTCTTCCAGGTTGTCGGTCTTGGCATAGAACCCCACAAACTCCCGCTTTTCAAACGGAACCGCTTTCATAATTTTTACCAGCTTCCCGTATGATTCCCGAATTCCCCCCAGCCCTTCATAATATGATACATTAACTTTTTCTTTTTTCCCCTTCTCCATCGCCAAAAATTCCGGCAAGTTTTTCTCGGAAAAATTAAGTCTTTCTCTAGCCAAAGCAAAACACTCCTCCGGTGACTCAGCGGCAAAGAGCTGTTTTTTGGCGCGCGGGATATTATAGGCAAAGCCTTTTTCCACAAGTTGCCCCAGAATTACGTATGTAGTTGGCTTTTTGAGCCCGCTTTTCACCGCCACATTATACGCCGTAGTTTTCCCAAGCTGAAGCAAAGCCAAATACACTTTAGCCTCTTTTTCGTTTAATCCCAGATTTTTCAGCGATTCAATTAAGTTCATAAAACCTTAAAAAAGAAGTGTCATCCCGAACGAAGTTTCGATGTAATCATCGAAACGCAGTTGAGGGATCTACCCGCGAAAGCCAATAATCCTACGATTTATAGCATAAACCAACGATAATCGCCAGTAGATTCCTCGACTTCACTGCGTTCCGCTCGGAATGACAATATTTTTCCATTTTCAAGCCTTTTTTTCATTATACTCTTTTTATAAATTTAGTCAATATTTTTGATGATAAATTATATCATATCACTTAATTTGCTTTATGTTAGCTATATAACTTGATATTTATAACTCATTTTATTTGACTTTTTTGGTATCTCGTGCTATACTGCGTTGTTACAATAAAGTTATGAGTGTTCCTTAAAAACCTACCACCGCCTGCCTCGGCGGTATAGAAATAGAACAGGAGAAAAGGTATGTGGATATTAGAATACACCCAATATCAAGGACTTGGTCAAATGATGACTTTTCGCCATAAAATTAGGGGTTCAAGAGAGGATATTGCATCAGCTTCAAGATCAGCTCTTGACTATATCCGGGATCGGAGATCCTCCCGTAATCCTCTCCTCGATCTTTGTCTTTTCTGGGAAGAAATTGTCGCAAAAGCAAAATCCCTCGATACAATGATAGACGAGCTTACAGTGCTTCTGCTCTCATCAAAACAGAAATAATCAAGTCTTCTTTCAATGCCTGGACGCCTCCGCCTCCAGGTTTTTTTATTTACAGAACGCCCCTCAGTAAAAAATACAATTTAAGACAAATTATTGCTTAGGCTTTTTTGCGCGTAATTTTATTTTCAAGAAGTTGCTATTCATTCACGTCCAACGCGACGCTCCGGGCTTTTTTATTTTCCCCGAAAGATTATTCCTATAGTTTTATTTCGATTATCTTTTTGAATTGCAGCACTCTTTCTTTCCCATCTTCGTCAAAAATAAATGGTTCGACATCTCTGGAGAGTTCCGAAAAATTCAGCGTCTCGCACTTTTGCAAAACTTTTTCCTTCAACTCCGAAATTGCGGAGATGTTCATTTTCAGTTTCAAATAATCCAAGTTGGGGTTGGTTTTGCCCAGAAGAAAAACAATATCATAATAGTCGCGTCCTAATTCTCTTTTTCGATTAAAGATAGCATAAAATTTCTGGGATAAAATAATGTCCAACGGCGTCAAATTCATCTCCCTAAAAACCTCAAACTTATTCAGAAGAAATTTTTCCGGCGCGTAACGGAAATTATGCGCCATAGTGTCCATTTGGATAAGTATTTTTTCATCTTCATTGGGCGCCAGTCCATATTCAAAAAGAATTTTAGAAAACCTGATCGAGCAACGATATGCTCCCTTGAATACATTTTTTATTTCCACCTCAAATCCCTCCTTTTCGAGATTTTTTTTCACAGCCTCCGCCAATTGAGAAAACTCTTCCTGTTCCATGCCAAAATTGTCAAAATCAAGATCTTCCGAGAAGCGTTGATTATCATGGCAAATTCGAAGAGCCGTCCCACCCAAAAAAGAAAGCTTTACGCCCCACTGACTTTTAAAAATTATATCCAATATCTTGTGCTGAAGATATTCCTTATAAGCAAAGCGTTTGAAAACTCGTAAACTTTCTGGATATTCTTTCAAAACTTGATCGAGGTTAAGCATATATTTTTTTTAGAATATTAATTTTTTTCTCCAAAGTTCTTGAATCAAAAATTTCAAGATACCGGCCAATCTTTTCCCCAAATAATATTTTTTTTATTTTTTCTTCCTCCAATCTCAATTCCAAAAGATCCTTTCTAGTTTTGATGTCCGATCGAAAATACAAAAAATCCAAGATGGCCTTTTCCGCTTCGGCAATTATTATGTTCACGCCGCTTTCAATCTTGACTGTAACATATCCGAAAAATAATTCTCTTTTAATTTTACGATAGTTCAAAGCAGTTTTTATTTCGGGAAAATCTATTTTAATCGCTCGCTTCTTTACGGAAGTCACGGATGTAATTTCGAAAACCCCTTCCGGGATAAGACCGTGCCAGGAAAGCGCCGACTCCAGGCTAACGTAAGATGGCGTATACGCCTTGTTCGCCCAAAACATCAAAATATCCTCATTTATGTTTATACCGGCGAAAACGTAAAAATTACTGGCAATTTTTCGGATACGGCCTCTTTTTTGCCATTCGTTAAGCCGCCTTTTATCAAAACCGGGGAAAACAACCAAAACATCCCGCAAATCAATCAGCGGAGCATTTTTAAACTGGTTATGGAAATCAATATATTGCATTTTGATTCTATTTTATGTTATAAATAACATATTTTAGAATTATATTACCATTATATCCTTTCCCCACTTAATTGTCAAATGTACCGTTTTAACCATATCTCTTTCCTTTAGACTTCCCCCGCCCGGATGCGTCTATCACGACACTCCGGTCTTTTTTATTTTTACTCTTTTTCCTCCTTAAGCCAAACCAATTTATTTTTTTCTTTGTCGAAACTATAATAATTCCTATAAAATCCAGTTGGTTTATCTTCTCGAGGAGCGTTCCAATAATATCTTGCTTCGAGTATGCCGTTACTTATTAATAATGACTCAGAACCTATATCAACATAAGTCTCTGTCGTTTCTTGTTGATTATCAACTACAATAGGAATCTTTTCTATTCTTTTATCATCTTTATTGTATCTTAAAAAGCTAACAAAATTACCATTGCAATTGCCATATTCCGCCACCATAAATTCCTGTTTCTTGCCGTCACTGTCAACATCCACCGGATTATACCAATCGGTATATTCATGAGATAAATAGGGCATTACTAATTCCGGATTAGTCAATTGGACAAAATCTATCAATAAGTTTCCTTTTTTCAGTTGCAGTACGGTGTCATACTCATACTTCTTACCAAATCGAAATCCGCAATAAAGTCCGTCTTCCCAAGTCGCGTCTCGACCGGAAGATATGGATAAACTGGAAAACAAACTCAATCCGTCGCCCAGTTCAACCGCGTTCTTATAAGAATATGCTCCGGCCACACTTGGATTTTTTTGATTATTGAATTTATAAAAACCAAAAAAACTACCCAAAACTATTATCAAAATAGCAGAAATAGAAGCGGCTGTTTTTTTGAAGGATAAAGTTTTGTCATCTTCTTGAATTGGCCCGCCCAAATCGTTGGTTCCAAAAAATCCAGCATACACTTTGTAGACTAATTCTGCCCCCTCGATATGCGGGGTGTATTTATATAAGCTATAAGTCGAAGCATTTAACAGTGTCAATGATTTGCCATCTATATTTTCATGCGTGAAATTATCATTTTTTGCTCTGTCAAAATGAGATCGAAAAGTCCTTGCGGCATTAAGAAGTTGCGTAGCAAATCCTTGAAATTCTTCTAAAACTATTCCCCCATCCAAAACTCCTACGCCCATTGCTGAGTCTAATTGATCTTTTGAAGAGTTAATAGATTCTTCTCCATTAATTAGTTGCTGCTCTACTTGAAGTTTGGTTAGTAATAATCGCGGATTTACTGAATTCTCATCCGCTGTTTTTTTTATCCAATAAGCCGACTTCTTTCCTTCAAATTCTATTTTAGAAATATGATTTTTATCTCGTACTTTATGATAAGAATCCAAGAAAGCTTGAATATCTTCTTCATTCATTGAGCTGTTATTCACAAAAGCGCTGTCTTTAAGTACGTATAAAGGATTAAACTCATCGGAAACTTTTATTGGATCCGTTATTTCGTCATCGTCTCCGCAATTTTCCGCCCCGAATCCCAAGCTCAATTTTTCCAGCGTCGGCATTTCATCCGACCAAAACTCAATATAGTGAACGCCTTTTGATAAATTTGGTTCTACTCTTTTAGTTTCTGTTTTTCCGTTCATTAATCGTCCTTGCCACAGCCAGTTTTTGCCCCACCAATTTGAATCTGGATTTTTTTGAACTTTACCATCAATTATCAACTTTACGTCATCACTATCTAAAAACCTTTTCCGACAAATAACCGTCGCGTCAACAAATTTTAAGGGCAGATCAACCAAAGCTATGGTTATCCACGGCTGGCGGTTTTTATTTTGACTTTGAGCATTCCCCAAAATCGTTACAAGACTTCTTTTTTCTAACAATGCGGCTTTCGGCTCCTCAGTAATTTCCGCTTTCCCTCTGGGGATAAACTTCAAAGCATGTTCTCCAGCCGAAAGTTTCAAAACAAAAACCACTGTTTTAGTGGTCCCTTTCAACTCATTCCCGTTCCAAGTCGGCGGAATATCATAATATTGCGGCTTGTTTTCCGGCGGTATTTCTCGAAAAAATTTTCCGTCCAATTCTGCTTTGAGATCGTTTTCTCTTTCACAACTCGCTTTAACTGTTATCGAATATAAGCCTTCTTCGGAGATGCAGAAAGCATGTTCGTAACTTTCGGTTATTTTTTTGTACATAACTTTTTTTATATTTCTTATCTTATCAGATAAATTTATATCTTCAAATCCGAATATTCCCGCAAAGTTTTGAGTGTCGCTTGGACGGAGCTATTCTCCGTGTTGATTAGCGTAACGTTTTTAAACCTTACCGCAATTTTCGTTACTACTTCATCGGCCCATGAGGGCGTCAGCACTTTTATTCCATTAAAATCTATTTCGATTTTTTCATCTTCATTGATATCTTTCAGATTATAGGCAGACATAGTCAAAAACGCCTCCTTGCCGGCCGGCCGAGAAGTCAACACGTCTCCATATTTTTTTAATTCAATCACCATGATGATATTCGCGTAAAATTATATCTTTATAATAGCTAAACATCCCCTGATTTCTTCGTCGTTCTCCTCAATTACCATTTCATCATTCAGCTCGGCCTTGGCTTTCCCAGAAAGAAAAGTTAGATGCATTTTTCCGCTTTCGATATTTTCCCGCACAAACTTTAGCCCATTACCTCTCGATTCTGGCGCTCTGCCGGAAATTCTTTCCGTAAAAGCAACTTTCAGCGCCTCTTTGTCATCAGCCAGTCCCGGCTTAACTTTTTTCAACGTTCCCCAGATGCCTTGCCCGCGATCAGCGATAACAATAGCAAAAGAATCGTCAGAAAAATTATATCCAAAAAATATTCCAGGCACATCCCGCCAATTGCCAATATTATGATCAAAAGAATTATTCCCAATTTCACCGGCTACAGCTGAAATGACATACGGATCACCCTTGATATCATCCATTTTAAAAAGCTCACGAAGCATCTTGTCATACCTTGCCTGATAGACATCTCTCGTCTGACAGTAATATTCACTATTGACATCAACCTCTCGAGGCGCCGCAGTTATCCATTGATAAGCTAATTTTTCTAAATCAATCATAACAAAACTATACCAAAAAACGCTCCCTCAGTCAAAAACAAAACTTCGCACCCTCCGGGCTTTTTTATTTTCCCAATGCGGTTTATAATCCATACTGTAACCATTATCGCAAACTCATGTCCGAAACCAAAAAATCCATCCTGGATCTTTTCGCCGAAAACGAACTCAAAATCAGCCAGCTGTACGCTATATATTCAGACAAATTCACCGACTACAAAGATTTTTGGGAGAATCTTTCCGAAGAAGAAATCATCCACGCCGAAGAAATTCACAAAATGAAACGGGATGATTTCGAAAAGAATTTTCAGGAAAACAACTTTACCCGCGGCATCATCAAATACGTCAGCGATTATGTAAATCAGCAGCTTGAAGCCGCCCGCGACAAAAAACTTACGCCTGAAGAAGCGCTCGAGGTCGCCCTTCGCGTCGAGCAATCAATGCTGGAGAAAAAATGTTTCGAAATTTTCATCCCGAATTACGCCACCCTCAAAGATGTACTGGATCGCCTCAACAAAGACACCGACCGCCACGCCAATATGCTCAGAAAAGAATTGGAAAAAATTGCCAAAAAATAACCTCACAAAAAAAATCGGCTCAAGACCGATTTTTTGTTGGTGCTCTCAGTAGCCTGCCGACAGGCAGGCAGGGAATTTCACCCCGCGCCAAAAAATTGTGTCCCCACCAAGAATCGAACTTGGATCTAGAGCTTAGGAGTCTCTTGTTCTATCCGTTGAACTATGGGGACGTTTAATTTTGGTGGACCTAGCGAGAATCGAACTCGCGTCTCTACAATGCGAATGTAGCGTGCTACCACTATACTATAGGCCCATATATACTTTTGTTTTTTGTGGTCGCTAGTGGACTCGGACCACTGACCTTTCGAATGTGAATCGAACGCTCTAACCAACTGAGCTAAGCGACCAAAAATTATGCTTTTCTAATGTGTCTACAATACTGTTTTTAATAATTTTACCAAATCCCGACTTATAAAATTTTTCTCTTTTTAACGCATCCTCCTTGCAACAATAATTCTCAAAATATATCAAATGAAATGGTCCGTTATTTTTAGACCAAGCATTAGCACCTGAATTATGTTCAACTAATCGAGTTCTGGGATCTTTTTCCGTAAAACCAACATATATCTTGTTATTCTTTTTGCTTTTTATAAAATATACACTAAACATACAAAACATTGTGCGCTCTAACCCCAGCCATAGGCTGGTCGGCCTATGGCCGAAACTGAGCTAATTGTCCAAGATAAATAAAGTGGACCATACCGGGATCGAACCGGTCACCTCATCCATGCCATGGATGCGCTCTACCAGATGAGCTAATGGCCCTTTTATCTAATATTCTAAAACTACACTTTATCATACGCAACTTAACCCCTTTCGTCAATAAGTTAACAATAAAAGAAGGTCCGTTGAGGTGTTACCAACGGACCAAAGAATAATTCCCCAAAACTTTCTACTCACACGCGATTTTATACTCATTCAATAGGAACCGGAACAGCTCCTTCACCGACACAATCTTATCCACCTTGTAGGCGTTCGAACCAGCGAAGGCGAAACCGTGCTTCAGGTTTCCCTTCTTGGCGTTGACCAGGGCGAAGGCAATGCAATAAGGGCTTTGTTTATAGTCGCACGTCGAAATGCAATGGTAGGGGCATTTGAAAGGCTTCTTTTTTCCGCTCTTCACTGCATCAAGAAACTCATTGCGGATGGCTCTTCCGGGCAGTCCCACCGGACTTTGGATGACCACCAGGTCTTCCTCTTTGGCATCGATGTACGACTGTTTGAACCGTATATCCGCGTCGCACTCGTGAGTGGCAACGAACCGGGTCGCCATTTGCACTCCCGCCGCTCCGAGCTTCAAGAATCTGCAAATATCCGCTCCGGTGTATATCCCTCCCGCGGCGATGATCGGAATCTCGATATTGCACTCTTCCGCGAACGGCTTCACCGCCTCCAGCACCTCGGGAACGAGCTTGTCCAATGCGAAGTCCGGATTATCCAGTTGATTAGCAGAGAAACCAAGATGCCCTCCCGCCATGGGTCCTTCCACCACAAAGGCATCCGGCAGACGATCAAACCTCGTCAGCCACTTTTTGCATATCAACTTGGCGGCTCTCCCGGAGGAAACGATGGGAACCAACTTGGTTTTGATTCCATCCTTGAGATATTTCGGCAGGTCGAGGGGCAACCCGGCGCCGGAGAAAATAACGTCAATTCCTTCCTCAATGGATGCCTTGACCATATCGGCAAAGTTAGTGAGCGCAACCATTACATTGACGCCCAGGATGCCCTTGGTCTTTTCCCGAGCTTTCCGAATTTCCTCCTTGAGCGCCCGTATATTGGCGTTCCTGTAGTTCGAATAAATGTCGGGCTCGTTCATACCAATCATGGCGGCGGCGATGACGCCAATCGCCCCTTCATTGGCAACGGCCGAGGCAAGCCCGGAAAGAGAGATGCCGACTCCCATTCCCCCTTGAATGATTGGAAGTTTTGCGATTAAATCACCGATTTTCAGTGCCGGAAGAAACATACCTCACCTCCCTTTCTCTAAATAGAAGAAGTCTACTATCAAAAAATAAAACCCGCACCGGACTTGATATTCCTAGAAAGAACTACTTGCAGTTTATCACAAAATTACTTAAAAATAGAACTTGCGCGTTTGACTCGAAACGGCGAGTCCATGCAGGCTCGCAAGAAAAAGAGAACGTCCCGGAACTATGCAATATTGGAGCATATACCAGCAGAGAATAAACGCTTGGCCGGAATCACGAGACGTGACGAGGCAAACGCGTAAGTTCCTAAAAAGATAAAATTCAATATCGTTTTTCTTACTTTCCTAAAATACGCTATAATATAGCCAAGTTATGAATAAGCTAAAAGTTTTTTTTAGAAAAACAAAAAATCAGCCAATGGATATTTGGTTTTTCTTTTTATTTATTTTTGTTTCTTCCTTAAGTTTAAGGAAGGTAATCGACTATTTTCCTGTCGAAAGAACTAGTCAAAGAACACTTCCCGCCATAGGCGGATTCAATGAATACGCCGGCATATATGTTTATATATCAGACATATTCTTGACACTAGCCATACT